>LKNG01000035.1 GCA_001564115.1 Natrialbaceae archaeon Tc-Br11_E2g8
GACGACGACCGCGTTCAGCTCGGCGATCGTCGGCTTCGCGCTGCTGGCGGCCGCGTGGGGAATGCACAAGGGGTACCGCCTCGCGTACCTCGCCGCCGCGGCGCTGACGGTTTTCGCGGCCGCCCACGGCGTCGCTCACCTGCGTGTGCTCTCCGTGCCGCTGATCGTCGCCGCACTGGTCGGAGCGCTCTTGCTGGCACGGGGTGGGTGGCGGTTCGCCCGCCGGCCGTCACCGACGCCGACGCAGATCGGGGCCACGCTGGCCGTCGGCGGCGTACTCGCATACGGGACCGCCGGAGCGTACACCCTTCGCGAGCAGTTCGCCGGCGTCGACGGCGGCATCGACGCGCTTTACTTCGCCGTCGTCACGGCCAGTACCGTCGGCTACGGCGACGTCCACCCGGTCGGTGAGGCCGCCCGGCTGTTTACCGTCTCGCTCGCTATCCTCGGCCCGACGGCCGTCGGAGCCGTCGCGGGGAGCGTCCTGGCACCGGTACTGGAAGGGTTGACCTCCGGCTCGACCGGCGGGAGCTGATCCGGACGGGCGGTATCGCCCGCCGGGGAGAGCGCCCTGGGAGGACGACGCGGGTGCCGGCGCTTCCGCAGAGCCGGCGGGTTCCCCTCAGGAGCCGCCGTTCGCGGCGTTCCCCGGAACGAACCGGAACGAAAGGAGGTGGCCCTTAGGACACGTGACGCTGCGTGTCTTGTACGGATCCGCGGGGTGGTCGTTCTCGGCGTGTCCCGCGGTGACGGATTCGATCGTCGATCCGCGGGGAACCCCGATCGGAACCGTACCGCCACAGGTCGGACAGGAGATCGTCGGAGGATGTGTCATTCACACGTCACCCTCGCCGGCCGTTCCGTCGCCACCGTCTTCCGTCGCGTGGGCCTCATCCGATCGACGTATGGATGCCGGGCATAAAACCGACCTATCGAACTAGTTAGGGTAGCCGGCGGTTCACGAGCGATCGGCGGCCTCCCACAGCGGGTAGAGATCGTCCGTAACGGGGTCGACGAGCCGCTCGCCGTCGAGCACGAGCGCCGGCTCGCCCGCCTCGACCGTTCCGATCGTCGCCGCCGGGACGTCCGCCGCCTCGAGGGCCGCGAGCGCCTCGTCGACGGCCCCGGCGGGGACCGTCGCCAGGAGCGCACCCGAGCCGAAGATCCGGAGGGGATCGACGCCGGCGGCCTCACAGAGCTGGCGCGTCTCCTCGCGGACCGGGATCGCGTTCCGGTCGACCGTCAGCTGGACGTCAGAGGCACTCGCGAGCTCGATCAGCCCCGCGAGGACCCCACCCTCGGTGGGGTCGTGCATCGCGGTTGCGTGCTCGCGGACGGCTCGACCGTCGGCCACGACGCTCACCTCCTCGAGGAACGCCGCGGCACGTTCGCGCACCTCGGGGTCGACGTCGAGTTCGTGCCCGAAGTCGGACGCGAGGATCGCCGTCCCCTCGACGGCGGCACCCGTCGTGAGGAGGATCCGATCGCCGGGCTCGGCCCCGCCCGTGGGGACGAACCGGTCGGTCGTTCCGAACGCCGTCAGGACGACGATCGGCCGCTCTATCGCGTCGACGTACTCGGTGTGACCGCCGACAACGGTCGCGCCGATCTCCCCGGCGGCCGCGTCGATGTCGCGGCTGACCGGCTCCAGGTCCTCCTCGTCGGTGAGCAACAGGACGGCCGTCAGCCACCGCGGATCGGCCCCGGAGGCCGCGACGTCGTTACAGGCGACGTGGACGCCGAGCCGACCGACCGCCGACGCGGCCAGCGAGATGGGATCGGAGCTGACGACGAGGATCCCCTCCGGGGGCTCGATCGCCGCGGCGTCCTCGCCGTAGGCGGGCCCACAGAGGACCGTCTCGTCGACCTCGCCGGTCCGACCGAAGACGTGTTCGAGCAGATCGTCCGGACTGGCTTTCCCGGGCATGGGACGAACTGGGAGGGTTCGGGGCTTGTAGCTGTCGAAGGGAGATCGCGGGACTCGAAGCCGCCGCGGGGACGAGACTCGAAGAGAGGCGACTTTCCGAGCCTGAAACCGTCGAACGGTCGTTATTTGTCGCTGCCTCGAACGTCGGGATATGCCCGACCGTTCGACCGGGGGATCGGGAGGGGCCGGAGCCACGGGCGACCGTTCGACCGGAGGCCCAGGAGGAGCCGAGTCCACGGGCGACCGTTCGACCGGAACCGGACCGCAGACGGAGTGGCGCCGAGCCGTCGTCGGATCGAAACGGGCCGTCGCGAACGCACCCGTGCTCGCGTTCGTCCTGTTGACGTTCACGTACACGTGGACCATCGACGGGATCACCCTGATCGCGTTCGAATCGCCCAGCGAACTCCACGGTCTACCCCGGGTCTGGGGGCCGCTCGTCGCGGCCGTCGTCGTCGTGTGGACACTCGACGGGGACGTTCGGTCGTTCGTCGGACACGTCCGGAACGTGCGCGTCGGCGTCCGCTGGTACGCGCTCGCGTTCGCCCTTCCGCCCGTTCTCACGGACGTCGAAGCGCTCCTCTCGCTGGGACTCGGGGCCGACGTCGGCTTCGAGCCGACGGCTCCGCTGGCGCTTTACCTCCTGAACTTCCTGCTCGTGCTCTTTCTGGCCGGGGGCCTCGAGGAGTTCGGCTGGCGAGGATTCGCCCAGAGCCGGCTGCAGGGGCCCCACGGCGCGCTGGCCGCCGCCATCGTCGTCGGCCTCCTCTGGTCGAGCTGGCATCTGCCGCTTTTCCTCTGGTACGAGCTGGCCGCGTACGATCCGGCGACGCTTCACGTGTACTACCTGACGACGGTCGCACAGTCGGTCGTTTTCGCGTGGCTGTACAACAGTACCGACGGCGGACTGCTGGTCGTGATGATCGCACACGCTGCGGGCAACCTCCCGCCGTTTCTCGTGGTCACGGGCGAGACCCCCGGACTCGTTGCGACGCTGCCCGTCAGGGAGCTGGCTTACCTCGCGGCCGCTCTCGTGGTCGTCGTCTACGCCGGATCGCGGACGCTCTCGCGCGACGACGAACTGCCGCCGGTAGCCGGGCTGCGAACGACCGACGCCGACTGAACCGACCACCGTCGCCCCCTCTGGACAGTGCGTACGCCGGCTCAGTCGATCCGGCCGATCCGTCCGCCGACGTCGAGATCGGCCGCAACCTCCGGGCGCAGGTTGGCGACGGCGTCGAGGAAGTTGATACGGTAGCTCGCGGGGCCGTTGTGGGGCAGCTCCGCCGCCCGCTCGCCGGCGAGGCCGTAAGCGAGGGTGCCGTGGACGGCCGCCGTGAGATCGTCCTCGAGCGAGCCACGGAAGGCCGCCAGCGTCGCACCGAGCATACAGCCGGTGCCGACGACCGCACCCATCAGCTCGTGGCCGGCCGTGATCCGGTAGGCCGCCTCGGCGTCGGCGACGACGTCTTCGGCGCCCGAGGCGACGACGACCGCGCCGGTCTCCGCCGCGAGCGCGCGTGCGGTCTCGCCGATCCCCTCGTACTCGCCGACCGACTCGACGCCTTTGACCTCCGCCTCAGCGCCCGCGAGGTGGCTGATCTCGCCGTAGTTCCCCTTGACGATCGCGAACTCGACCGCAGAGAGGAGACTCCCCTGGACCCGATCGCGGGTGGGCGTCGCCCCCGCGCCGACGGGGTCGAGCACGACCGGAGCGCCGAGCTCGTTGCCGGCCCGGCCCGCCTCGTGGAGGGCCTCGACGTTCCGGTCGCTCATCCGGCCGGTGTTGAGCAAGACCGCGCCGGCCAGCTCGGCCATCTCGCCGGCGTCCCCGGGCGCGTCGGCCATCACCGGCAGCGCCCCCCAGTGGAGGACGACGTTCGCCAGGTCGTTTTTCGTCACCTCGTTGGTGAGCTGCTGGATCAGCGGCTCGCGCTCGCGGATCGCCCGCAGGGAGTCGGCGAGCGCCTCGCCCGTCGTCGTGGTCGGCTCAGACATCGGTCACCGCCTCCCGGAGCCGCGCGGTCGCCGCCGCCGGCTCCTCGGCTGCCGTGATCGCGCTTATCACCGCGACGCCGGCGGCGCCGGCCTCCCGGACCGCCGGAGCGTTCTCGACGGTGATCCCGCCGATGCCGACCACCGGAACGTCGACGCGCTCGGCGATCTCGGCCACCCGCTCGGTTCCGATCCCGTCGTTCTCCTCGGGGACGTCGGCTTTCGAGGTCGTCCCGTACACCGCGCCGACGCCGAGGTAGTCCGCACCCGCACGTTCGCCCTCGATCGCCTCCTCGACCGTCGACGCCGAGTAGCCGACGACCGCGTCGGGGCCGAGCGCCTCGCGGGCCACCTCGACGGGCAGGTCGCCGGTGCCGAGGTGGACCCCGTCGGCGTCGATCGCCCGTGCGAGGTCGATCCGGTCGTTGACCAGCAAGGCGACGTCCGCCTCGGCGGTCAGCTCGCGCAGCTCCAGTCCGAGCTCGTACCGCGAGCGGGCGTCGACGCCCTTCTCGCGGAGCTGGACGGCGTCGACGCCGCCCTCGATCGCCGCGGTGACTATCTCCCGGCTCGACCGCCCCCCCGAGAGGGACTCCTGGGTGACGAGGTAGGTCCGCCACTGGTCGGGATTCATGGGTGTTACTACCCGGGTGTGGGGAAAGCCCCTTCGATCCGGGCGTCACCCGGCGACGACACGCGGTCGGCCGAACGTGAAGAACCGAGGGGATCGAAGACGGATCGGTCGACGGAAAGACCGGAGGGGAGATCGAATGAGTGGGGTAGGGATATAATGGACCTACGAGAAACGATTGTATACCGATTGGTTTCAACACATACCGTCCGTAACTTTTTGCGGGATCGGACGCTGTTCGTCGATCATGACCACGCGTGTCGTCGTACTGGGTGCCGGTTACGCCGGCTGTGCAGCCGTCACGGAGCTCGAAGACGAGGCGAGCGACGACCTCGAGATCGTCTGGATCTCCGAGGACGACTACCACCTGTTGCTCCACGAGGTCCACCGGACGATCCGGGATCCGGCGGTCGAGTCGAGCGTCGCGATCCCCGTCGCGGAGATCAAAGACGAGACGACGGAGTTTCGCGAGGGTCGCGTCGTCGGCGTCGACACCGACGCGCGGGCGGTCGAACTCGAGGACGGCGAGCGGGTCGACTACGACTACCTGATCGTCGCCATCGGGAGCGCCACCGCCGACTTCGGCATCGAGGGCGTGGACGAACACGCCCACTACGTCAAGAGCCTCGAGGCGACCCGTCGGATCCACGAGGAGATCCGCGCTGCCGCCGACGGAGCGAGCTGGGAGGAGCCGGCCCGCGTGGTGGTCGGTGGCGGCGGGATGTCCGGCGTCCAGGTCGCCGGCGAGGTGGCCGAGCTGCGCGACCGCCTCGAGGAGCCGATCGACGTCACGGTCGTCGAGGGGCTCGACGACGTCCTCCCGAAAGGCGATCCGAGCGCCAGGGAGTCGGTGCGGCGACACCTGACCGATCGCGGGGTGACGATCCGGACGGGCTCGTTCGTCACCCGGGTCGACGACGACCACGTCTACGTAGATGAGGGGGCGACGGAGCTCGCCTACGACGTGTTGATCTGGACCGGCGGGATCGCCGGCCACGAGGAAGCCGCGAACGTCGGCGTCGCGCGGGAGGGGCGGTCCGGCCGAATCCACGCGGGCACGGATCTGCGGACCGACGACGACCGCGTGTTCGCCGTCGGCGACGCCGCCCTGGTCGAGCAGGGCGAGGACCGGTACGCTCCGCCGACCTCTCAGGCGGCCTGGGGAGCCGCCGAGGTCGCCGCCAGGAACGTCCTCCACGATCTCCGTGACGAACCGCTCGAGAGCTACCACCACGTCGACAAGGGGACCGCGATCTCCGTCGGCGACGACACCGTGGTCTACGACGTGATCGGGTTGCCGTTCGAGACGATCGAGGGAGTCGCCGGCCGGACGCTGAAACGGGCGATCGCCGCACGCTGGATCGTCTCCGTCTCCTCGCTCCGGACGGCGGTCCGGGCCTGGGGCGACATGTGAGCTCGCGGCCGGCTCCGAAGCGGTGACCGCCCCCGGCCGGAGCGGTCGTCGGTGTGTGACCAGTGGCATGCGGTCGTCGGCACGCGACCGGCCCCGGGAACGAAACCCTTTACGTAGTCGGGACGAAACCACCGGTGTGGGACCGTGGGTTAGCCTGGTATACTTCGGGCCTTGGGTGCCCGTGACCGCGGTTCAAATCCGCGCGGTCCCATCCTCTTATAACTCGAAGCGAGCTGAATAGAACCCCGGGAACGCCGCTTAGCGCGACTACCGGGAGGGGGTCGCAGTGAGTCACCGTCGCACTCGAGCCACCGGTGTGAGTTCTGTGGGTGTACATCCGTGAGGACGACCGGCCGTGCCCGGCGCTGGATGGTCGTCGAGTTCTCTCCCTGCCCGAGGACGCCGACGTGGCGTCGCCGTCTACTCCCGGTGGTCTTCGGCGACGTCTTCGACGGCTCCGGAGATGACGTCCATCCCGGCGTCGACCTGCCCCTCGGTCACGACCAGCGGCGGGATCAACCGGAGAACGTTCTTCTCGCGGCCGGCGTACCACACCAGCACGCCCCGGCGGAAACACTCGAGTTGGATCTCCTCGACTAGGTCGACGGTCGGCTCGCCGTCCCGGCGGAACTCGACGCCGACGAACAGCCCCTTCCCGCGGACGTCGACGATCTCCGGGACGTCCTCGGCCAGCTCGGCGAACCGACCGCGGATGCGCTCGCCCATCGCCCGGGCGTGTGCCAGCAGGTCGTGTTCCTCGACGTACTCGATCGCGCGGATGCCGCCGACGAACGCGGGAACGTTGCCTCGGAAGGTGCCGACGTGGCCGCCGGGGCCCCAGGTGTCGAACTCCTCGTGGTAGGCCATCGCGCCGACCGGAAGACCGGAGCCACCGATCCCTTTCGCCATCGTCATCGCGTCGGGGGTGACGTCCCAGTGGTCGGCGGCGAACCACTCGCCGGTCCGGCCGAAGCCGGTCTGAATCTCGTCGAAGATCAGCATGGCGTCGTTGTCGTCGGCGATGTCACGCAGTCCCTCGAGAAAGCCCTCCGGCGGGACGACGACGCCGCCTTCGCCCTGGATGGGCTCGACCCAGATCGCCGCGGGGTCCTCGTGGCCGGCGTAGGCACCCTCGAACTTCCGGGCGACGGCGTCGAGCGCGCGGGCACACGATCCCTCCCGACAGCAGTTCTCGGCCGGACAGAACGCCTCGACGTCGCCGCCGGGGTTGGCCTCCATCGAGTACGGGAACGGCACGTGGACGGCGTCGGCCAGCAGCGGAGCGTACCCCTCCTTGTAGCTCTTGCCGGCGGTGAGGCTGAGCGCGCCGGCTGTCGTGCCGTGATACGAGCCCTCGAACGCGAGCAGGCCGTGGCGACCGGTGTTGTGTTTCGCCAGCTTGATCGAGCCCTCGATGGCGTCGCTACCGCTGGGGCCGCCGAAGACGATCTTGCTGTTGCCCGCGAGGTCGCCGGGGAGACGCTCACCGAGGCGCTCGATGAATTCGACGCGGGCCTCGGTGGGGAAGTCGACGGTGTGGGTGAGCTTGTCGATTTGCTCGTGGACGCCCTCGAGTACGTGAGGGTTCGAGTGGCCGACGTTGAGCACGCCGATGCCGGCGAAGAAATCGAGGAAGACGTTTCCGTCGACGTCGCGGATGGTGGCGCCTCTCGCCTCCTCCGGGGCGAACGGGAGGCGACGCGGGTAGGCGACCGCACCGCTGTCTACCTCGCGCTGTCGGGCGATGAGCGCCTCGGTGTCCGGACCGGGAACGTCGTCGACTGCCGGCTCTTCGGAGATGTGAAGCTCTTCGATCGGCGTCTCTACTGGCATACCGGAGGCTCTCGCTCGCCCCTCTTAGACGTTGCTTTCCCGGCGGCACGGTCCGCTAGGCCGGCCCGCGGGGACCCAAACACCGGGTCCGGCTTCGGTAGCCGACACCGGTCCGGCTTCGGTCGACGACCGGTACGTCACGGCAGGCCCGTTCGTCGCGCCGTCGTCGCGAGCCCCGTTCGTTGCCCGATCGAATCCCGCTCGGCCGGAAGAAGTTTATGTCGGTCGACGCCATACCCTCGCCAGCCGAATGGAAGAGAGCATCTCCGGATTCAAGGTACGCGGCGACTGGGTCGACGTCGTCGAACACGGCGAGCGGATCACCCGCGCGCTGCGGGACGCCGGCGTCCACGAGCCCGACACCGACGCGGAGGCGCCCCTGGCACGCGCGTTCGAGGAGTGGGAGGAGTGGCGCCCGAAGTCCCACGAGACCCTCGACGCCGACGTCAGCGAGAAGACCGCCGAGCAGGCACACCTCCAGGAGGGGAAAGGAGAGCGCGCCGGCAAGGAGCCAAACGAGGACGTCAAGACGGCCGGGGAGAAGCTCTCGGCGTCCTACGAGGCCTTAGAGGACGAGGACGCCGAGGGCGCCGTCGACAACTGGCGGGAGTCGATCGATTACGTCACCCGCGCGGCCGATTCGGCCGGTCGGAAAGCCCTCCGGCGGGTCGAGGACACCGTCTACAAGCGGGTGATGACCCAGCTGGCCCCGTACTACTTCGACAACGAGCTGATCAGTGCGAACGTCCAGCAGTCCGGCCGGGGCAACGGCACCGAGTTCGTCTTCGAGGTCAACGTGAACGACGACGAGCTCAAAGCGGAGGTCTCCGACCGGCTCGCGGAGTACGAGGACACGGTCGACCGCTGGCACGTCGAGGTCGAAAAGGACCTCGAAACCGCCGAGGCCATCGAGGGTGCCGAGCCACCGCCGGAACCCGAGGACCCCTCCAGGGAGACGACGAACTGACCGGTGGCCGTGGTTCGACGGGTTTAAGTCCGTCATGGGACTTCCTTCGAAGGAGACAGGCGTGGCCTGTTTCACTGACCCGTAGGAGCAGACCCTGCGTACTACGGAGGTGAACGATGGCAGATTCGGATATCGAAACCGCAGTGGCTCGCGCACTCGAGGAGTCGCCCGATCGGAACTTCACCGAGACGGTAGATCTCGCGATAAACTTGCGCGACCTTGACCTGAACGAACCGTCGAACCGTGTAGACGAGTCTATCGTCCTGCCGGCCGGAACCGGCCAGGAGACGCGCATCGTCGTCATCGCCGAGGGCGAGACCGCCGTCCGCGCCGAGGAGGTCGCAGACGAGGTCCTCTCCCAGGAGGACGTCGCCGACCTCGAGGACGACGAGGCCAAAGACCTGGCCGACGCGACCGACTTTTTCATCGCCGAGGAGGCGATGATGCAGGACATCGCCCGCTACCTGGGGACGATCCTGGGTCCACGCGGGAAGATGCCCGACCCGCTCGGCCCCGACGACGACGTCGTCGAGGTGGTAAACCGGCTGAAAAACACCGTGCAGATCCGCTCGCGCGACCGGCGGACGTTCCACACGCGCGTCGGCGCGGAGGACATGGGCGCAGAGGAGATCGCCGACAACATCGACGTCATCCTCCGTCGGCTCCACGCCGACCTCGAGAAGGGCCCACAGAACATCGACTCCGTCTACGTGAAGACGACGATGGGGCCGTCCGTGGAGGTGGCCTGAGATGAGCGCCGAAGCGGACCGCCGAACCGAGACGATCCCCGAGTGGAAACGCGAGGAGGTCGAAGCGCTCTCCGAGCTCATCGAGAACTACGAGAGCGTCGGCGTCGTCGGCATCGCCGGCATCCCGAGCAAACAACTCCAGGACATGCGCCGGGGGCTCCACGGCACCGCCGTGGTCCGTGTCAGCCGGAACACCTTGACGACCCGCGCCCTGGAGGAGGCCGGCCTCGACGAGCTCGTCGAGCACGTCGACGGCCAGGTCGGGCTCGTCGCGACCGACGACAACCCGTTCGGCCTGTACCGCGAACTCGAGGCCTCGAAGACCCCCGCCCCGATCAACGAGGGCGAGATCGCCCCGAACGACATCGTCATCCCGGAGGGTGACACGGGCGTCGATCCCGGACCGTTCGTCGGCGACCTCCAGAGCGTCGGCGCGAACGCCCGGATCGCCGACGGCTCGATCAAGGTCGTCGAGGACTCCGTCGTCCTCGAGGCCGGCGGAGAAGTCTCGGCCGACCTCGCGAACGTGCTCGGCGAGCTCGGCATCGAGCCAAAAGAGGTCGGACTCGACCTGCGCGCGGTCTACTCCGAAGGCGTACTCTTCGCTCCCGAGGACCTCGACATCGACGTCGAGGCCTACGAGAGCGACGTGTCGACCGCGGCCGCACGCGCACGGAACCTCGCGATCAACGCGAGCTATCCGGCCGCCGGAGTCGCTCCGGCGCTGCTGTCGAAGGCGACCGCCGAGGCCAAATCCCTCGGCTTGCACGCCGCGATCGAAGACGAGAGCCTCATGCCCGACCTGCTCGGGAAAGCGGACGCCCAGCTACGGGCGATCGCTGCCCGGATCGACGACGAGGAGGCTCTGCCGGAGGAGCTTCGGGGTCTCGAGGCGCCCGCGCCCGAGCCGGCATCGGAGGAGGAATCGGACGACGACCACGAGGAGATCGAGGAGGCCGACGACGACGATGACGACGACGACGACGACGACGAAGACGGCGCGGCCGGCCTCGGTGCGATGTTCGGATAACGGAGGACCACGACAATGGAATACGTATACGCTGCACTCATCCTGAACGAAACGGACGAAGAGCTCAACGAAGACAACATCACCGCCGTGCTGGAGGCCGCCGGTGTCGACGTCGAGGAGTCGCGGGTGAAGGCGCTCGTCGCCGCCCTCGAGGACGTCGACATCGACGAGGCCGTCTCCGAGGCGGCCGCCGTCCCCGCCGCGGGCGCGGCCGCTGCCGGCGCTGCGGGCGCGGCCGCCGACGACGAGGCCGACGACGACGAGGACGTCGAGGAGACCAGCGACGTGCCGGACACGACGGACGACGAAGACGACGACGAGGACGACGCCAGCGGCGAGGGTCTCGGCGAGCTCTTCGGCTGAGCCGACCCACGTCGACGTTTTCGACCGTCCCACCGATCGATCAGCGACGGCCCTCGGACAGACGAGCGACCGCTACCGAACGGGAGCGACCGCTACCGAACGGACGAGCGACCGCTACCGAACGGACGAGTGACCGCTACCGAACGGACGAGCGACGGCCCTCGGACGGGCCAGCGTGTGCTCGTCGACGGTCCGATAGAGAGAGTCACGATCCTCCAGAGAGGATCGTGGAGGCGATCGGCCGCGAACGGGTGGTATCCGGTCCGTCCGGCGTCGCGCGTGCCGCCGATCGTCGTGACATCGTCGAGGGCGACACCGCGACGTCCGAACTGAATGGTGGTGGTTGGTGGTCAGTGGCGGCGTCCTGCCTCCACAACAGTATCAAAACGCCCCCGTATTAATTCGAACGGATGCTGCAAACTATGAATCGAATTCGCACTAACTTCTGTTCGGACGGGATGTGTAGAACGAATTTGCCCACCAGTGTACACAGTCGATCACGAACACCGTCGCGGCCGGGGTGACGCCGGTTCACTGTCGATTCGCTACCAATTCGGTGCTCGAGACCGACGGAGTGTTCGGTGTCGGTAGCAGCCATCTACTTCCACCGTTGGCCGAAAATCCCGACGGGTTTTCGTCGCCGTGTCCGACCAGTGTTCGTCCGGAAGCTCGTCAGTATCAGTCCTCTTCGAGACGCTCTAACAGCTCCGTGGCGTTCTCGACCGCTTGCTCTTTTTTCGCGGGGTAGGCCTCGACTTTCGCCCGGAGCGTGATCCCCTCCCCGCGGGCGACCTCGCCACCGAAGGCGGCCTGTTTGTCGAGTCGGAGGAACAGCTCGGTGTTCTCGGTAATCCGTTCGTCGAGCTCCTCGCGGAGCCGGTCGAACTCCGGGAGCTCGGCCAGCCGCGAGAGTACCTCCCGGACGTCGTCGGCGTTTTCGACCCGCGCGGAGAGGACGACGATCCGGTCGCCGTGGTGGCCCTCGGTCTCCGCGCGCTCGAGTTCGAACTCCTCCGGGAGGAACGTCCTGAGGGCCTCCTCGACGCGCTTTTGGTCCTCGGTGACATAACAGAACGTCCGGAGGTCGACGTAGTGGAGGGGAATTTTCGGCATCGGCTCTGGCCGCCGGATTACTCCTCGTCTTCGGGGGCCGGCTCGAGGGCGTCCTCGGGAACGCCGGTCTCCTGGCCGTCCTCGAAGCTGATCGTGTAGGTGACGTCGCCGAACATCGACTCCATCGTCTGGGTGATCGTGCCGACCTCGCCGTCGTACTCGCTGTGTTTGTCCTCCAGCACGACTCGGTCGTCTTCCTCGAAGCTCATACGCGCAGTACCCCTCGCCGGCGTAAAAAGGGACTGATTCTCCGCCCCGGACCCCTCGACGCGTCCGTCCTTTCGGGCCCCCTCCGACGCGTCCGTCCTTTCGGGCCCCTCCGACGCGTCCGTCCTTTCGGGCCCCTCCGACGCGTCCGTCCTTTCGGGTGCAGTCCGGCCCGTCAGTCTTTTCGGGTGCAGTCCGGCCCGTCAGTCCTTTCGGGTGGTCAGCTCACTCCTCCGTGGCCACGGTCGTCGCGACCGGCTCGCCGTCGAGGGTGGCGGGCGTCGCCTCCTCGGGCTCGTCGGGGTCGCCCTCGAAGAGGACGACGGTCAGGTTCCCCAGCTCCGGTTCGAACCCGACGGGAACCTCCTCGTGGACGCCGGCGTCGAGTCGCTCGCTCGTCCCGACGAGCTCGCCGGTGGCGTTCTCGACGCCGACGAACCCCGTCGTCTGGAGGGCCGCCTCGACCGTCATCGACCCCTCCTCGACATCGACGACGGTCAGCTCCGGATCGCCCGCGTACTCGACGTCGAGCTGGACGACGACGCCGTCCTCGACCGTGTAGACGCCGAGGACCGACTCGCCCGGCGTCAACACGTCACCGGCCAGCTCGAACTCGAGGTCGCGGCTCTCGCCGGCGCCGAGTTCGACGACGCGCCGTTCGAGGACCGTGCCGTCGGCGCGTATCTCGACGTGCTGGCGGGTCTCGAACTCGTTCGGGTTGCGGATTTCGGCCGTGACCGTCACCTGCGCGTCGGTCGCCACGTCCTCGGGGACGTCTACCGACTCGACGAGAAAGGAGGTGTCGGCTCCGTCGGTCGGCGTCTCCTCGACCGTCACCGTCGCCGACTCGCTCACCGGGTACTCCGCCTCGAGGTACGGTCGGTCCTCCTCGCCGTCGGTCTCCTCGTAGGCGAACTCGCCGTCGTCGGTCGTCTCCCGGTGGGCCGTCGCCGTCAGCCGACCGAGCATCTCCAGGTCGTCTCCTTCCCGTTGCTCGACCGTGACCGATCCGTGTTCGCCGGCCTCTAGGTGTTCGGAGACGCCGACGATCTCGCCGCTTCCGTCGCTGACGGCGACGAAGCCGCCGTGGGAGAGGGAGACGTTCTCGACGGTGACGCTCGTTCCGTCGCCGGTCTGATCGGGGAACTCGAGGGAGGCTTCCGGTTCGTCGACGATCTCGTCCTCGAAGAGGGTCGGAGCGCCGCCGACGATCAGCCCGGCACCGAGGACGACTGCAACGGCGATCGACACCGCCAGGAGCCGTTTGACCGTGCCGAGCGCGAGTATGGTGGACATCGTGTCGCCGATCGGCCGAAACTGGATCCCCACCGGTGGTAAATCGACGACACCGTTCACGCGACAGGCGAACCGTTCTCGTCGCTAGTGGGGGATTAACCGGTCGGTATCGAAGCCGGTTTAGCCGCCGCGGCCGGAGTCTCCGGCGATGCCACTCCGCGTGACCTTCCTCGGGACGAGCGGGGCCGTCCCGACGGTCGAACGAAATCCGAGCGCGATCCACCTCGCCAGGGAGGGCGAGGAGCTGCTGTTCGACTGCGGGGAGGGGACCCAGCGGCAGATGATGCGCTTCGGGACCGGGTTCGGCCTCTCGAAGCTGTTTCTCACTCACCTCCACGGCGACCACGCCCTCGGGGTTCCCGGGCTCGTCCAGACCCTCGGGTTCAACGACCGCGAGGCGCCGCTGTCGATCCACGTCCCCGTCGGCAAACGCCGCGAGATCGAGGAGCTCGTCGGCGTCCTCGGCCACCGACCCGCGTTCCCCGTCGACGTCCGCGAGGTCGCCCCCGGCGACGTCGTCCGCGGGGAAGACTACGGGATCCGGGCGTTCGCGGTCGACCACGACGCCCGCGCGGTCGGCTACGCGCTGATCGAAGACGAACGCAAGGGCCGGTTCGACCGCGAACGCGCCGAGGAGCTCGGCGTCCCGGTCGGTCCGAAGTTCTCGCGGCTCCACGAGGGCCGGCCGGTCGAGCTCGAGGACGGTACCGTCGTCCGGCCGGAGCAGGTCGTCGACGAGCCGCGCCCGGGTCGGCGGATCGTCTACACCGGCGACACCAGGCCGACGGCCGCGACGGTCGAGGCCGCCGCGGACGCGGACCTGTTGATCCACGACGGGACGTTCGCCGACGACCGGGCCGACAGGGCCGTAGAGACCGGCCACGCCACCGCCCGTGGGGCCGGCCGGATCGCCGCCGAGGCGGGAGCCCGCCGGCTCGCGCTCGTCGGCACCTCCTCGCGGTACGCTGGCGACGTCTCGGCCCACCGCCGGCAGGCCAGCGAGGCGTTCGACGGCGAGCTGTTCGTCCCCGACGACGGCGACGTCCTCGAGGTGCCGTATCCGGACGCGGACTGATCGGCGGCCGCGTCCCCGGGGTGCCGTTCGGCTCGATCCGACACTGATCTTCGGCACGGCCGAGCACCGCTTGCCGGCGCGGCCGAGCACCGCTTGCCTGCACGATCCGGGCGATCGATCCGCCTCCCCGATCGCTCGACTGGCGGGCCCCGCAGTGCGATCACCCCGCTTCCGGCCGGTCGTCGGGCCGGTCTGGCTCGACCCTGGAGAGACGCATCGCGTTCCCGGTCACGCCGAGGCTCATCCCCATGTCGCCGATCACGACCGCGTGGATCACCGTGACCACCCCGAAAGGCGCGCCCGCGGCGAGGATCGCCTTCACCGCCAGGCTCGACCAGATGTTTCCCCTGATCACGCCGTTTGCCGACCGGGAGAGCCGGTGGAGGTACGGCAGCCGGCTCAGGTCGTCGCCCATCAACGCCACGTCCGCGGTCTCGATGGCCGTGTCCGTCCCCGCCGCCCCCATCGCGACGCCTACGGTAGCCGTCGCGAGCGCCGGGGCGTCGTTGATGCCGTCGCCGACCATGACGACCCCCGAGGACTCCGCCTCGAGCCGGCGGATCGCCGCCAGCTTCTCCTCGGGGAGCAACCCGGCGTGGTACTCACCGATCCCGATTTCCTCGGCGATCGCCCGCGCGGTGCCCTCGTTGTCGCCGGTGAGCATCACGACGCGGACGCCCTGCGCTTCGAGTCGCTCGACGGTCCAGGCGGCCTCGGGACGCAGCCGGTCGGCGACCCCGATCACGCCCAGCAACCGGTCGTCGGTGCCGACGAGCACCGCCGTCTTCCCCGCACGCTCGAGGTCGACGACCGCCTCCGCGAGGGCGGTCTCGACGCCCCCACGACGGGCTGGCGCGTCGGCGACGGCCTCGCCGCCGTCGGTCCTCGTGCGCTGGAGCGCCGGGACGAGCCCCTCGAACAGCCCGGGCTTGCCCACGTAGTGGCGCTCGCCGTCGAGGTCGGCCCGGACGCCCCTGCCGGCCAGCGCCTCGAATCCGGCGACCGCGTGGTCGTTCTCGACGCCCAGCTCGGTCGCGTGGGCGACGATCGCCTCGCCCAGGGGGTGTTCGCTGCGCTTCTCGACGGCGCTCGCCCGGGCGAGCAGATCGTCCTCGTCGATCCCTCCGAGAGCGTAGACGTCGGTCACCGCGAGCTCGCCCGTCGTCAGCGTCCCCGTCTTGTCGACCGCGACGACGTCGCTCTCGCCGGCGGCCTCGAGATATCGGCCGCCTTTGATCAACACGCCGTGTTTCGCGGCGCTCGTGATTCCCGAGACGACGCTGACGGGCGTGGAGATGACGAACGCACAGGGACAGGCGATCACGAGCAGGGTCAGCCCGCGCAGGAACCAGGTGTTCCAGGACGCCCCCGCGAGGGCGGGCGGCGCCACGGCGACGACGATCGCCGCGAGGACGACGATCGGGGTGTAGACGCCCGCGAACCGGTCGACGAACTGCTCCCGATCGGTCTTCTCGCGTTCGGCCGACTCGACCAGCTCGACGATCCGGGCGAGCGTCGACTCGTCCGCCTCGCTGGTCGCCTCGACCTCCAGGTAGCCGGACTCGGCGATCGTCCCGGCGTACACCTCCTCGCCCTCCGACCGGTCGAGGGGGACGCTCTCGCCGGTGATCGGCGCCTGGTTCACCGCGCTTTGCCCCTCGCGGACGACGCCGTCGACGGGGATCCTCTCGCCCGGCCGAACGACGACGACGTCGCCGACCGCGACCGCGTCGGCGGACACCGTCTCCTCGGTGCCGTCCGCGCGTTTGATCCGTGCCGTCTCCGGGGAGCGATCGAGCAGCTCCCGGATCGAGGCCCGGGCGCGGTCCATCGAGAACCGCTCGAGGAGTTCGGCGACGCTGAAGAGGACGGCGAGGGTCGCCCCCTCGAACGGGTGGTGGGCAGCCACCGACGCGAGGATCCCGACGGACATCAGGAGGTCGATGTCGAGGCTGTGGGTTCTCGCCGAGTAGTAGCCGTTCCGGACGATCGGGGCGCCGGCGACCGCCGCCGCGAGGACGAAGAGGACGTGCGAGGCGGCGTAGCTCCGCCCGGCGACCGCGAACAGCTCCGGGTTCGCGCCGGGGGCGACGAACGCCAGGAGCCCGCCGGCGACCACCAGGACCGCGCCGACGGCCGTCCCGGCGGCCCGGCGCCCCCGCCAGATCTCTCGGGGCTCACGGAGCCGGTCGCGGCCGTCGACCGGCGTCGCCTCGTACCCCGCCGCCTCGACGGCGTCGACGACCGTCTCCGTGTCTACGGTGCCCGAGACGATCAGCCGTCCCGCGGCCGGCCGACTCTCGACACCCTCGACGCCGTCTACGTCCCCGAGTGCGGCCTCGATCTCGTTCGCACAGCAGTCCATCCCCGGCACCGAGAGGACCAGCTCGGAGCCGTCGTCCGCGACGGCGTAGCCGGCGGCCCCGACGCGCTCGCGGATCGCCCCCTCGTCCGCGACCTCGGGGTCGTACGTCGTGACGAGCGTCCCGCTCGCGACGTGAGCTTCCATCCCCTCGACCCCGTCCAGCCCCTCGACGCTCCCGCGGATCTTCTCGGCACACGACGGACAGTCCATCCCGGGGACGCGTAGCTCGAGGCGGCGCGTCCCGCCCGCCGTCGGCCGATCCCGCTCGGTCATCGCGTCGACGTAGGAACCCGGGACGGATACGGGTTGTTCGGCACACGCCAACTTCGCCGGTGTCGTCGGTAGTCTTCGGAGACGTCGGTCCTC
>LKNG01000036.1 GCA_001564115.1 Natrialbaceae archaeon Tc-Br11_E2g8
GGCGTCCGGCGTGGCGGCGTCGAAGCCGGCCCAGTCGTCGGCGATACCGGCGTTCTCGAACCCAACCAGGTGTCGGGGCAGGAACTCGGCGACCGAGCGGACGAACGACTCGTCGGCGCGGTCGGCCGCCGCGACCGGGTCCGGACAGGTGTGTGCGCCGCCGCCGACGAGGAGGGTCCCGCCGTGTTCGGGCCGGAAGTAAAGCTCCGCACTCGAGATCCGCCCGAGCGGGAAGTCGGCGTCGAGCGGCCGTTCGGGCTCGACGGTGACACACTGGGTGCGGTAGGGCTGGACCGGAAGCTCGACCGGGAGCAGCTCGGGCGTCCGCCAGCCGGCGGCGACGACGACGCGGTCGGCCTCGACCGGCCCGTCGGCGGTCTCGACGGCCGTGACGGTGCCGTCGACGGCCTCGACGCCCGCGACCTCGACGCCGGTCTCGACGCGCACGCCCCGGTCGGTTGCCTCCTCGAGCAACGTACTCGCGTAGGTGTAGGGGTCGACCCAGCCGGTGTCGCCGTAGCGGACCGCGCCGGGGAACGGATCGAGGTCGATCGCCGGGAACTCCTCGGTGACGGCTGTGGCGTCCACGTACCGGACGGGAAAACCCTCTTCCGCGAGGGTCTCGGCACGACGGCGCTCGGCCTCGACGTCCCCGTCGTCGACGACGTCGATCCGGGGTCGTTCGGTGAACGCGAACGCGCCGGTGCCGTCGAACGCGCGGAACTCCTCGACGACGTGACGGGCCAGCGCCGGCCAGTCGCCGTAAAACAGCGTCGGCGCGACCAGTCCCGCGGAGCGGCCGGTCGCACCGGCGGCCACCGCGTCCCGTTCGAGCAGCGTCACCTCGTGTGTCGACGCCAGCTCGCGGGCCGTCGCGGCACCGGCGAGCCCGCCACCGACCACGACGACGCGTTCGTCGGTCATCCGGACACCCCGCGGTGGACGGTCGGTCCACCGGACACCCCGCGGTTGACGGTCGGTCCACCGGACACCCCGCGGTGGACGGTCGGTCCACCGAAAATTCCGCGGTAGGCGGTCGATCCTGCGATCATGGCCGCCGTTGGCGGGTTTCGGGGTTAACTCTTTTGTGCCGTCGGAGGGGGCTCCAGCTGCCGGTCCCCGATCCCACTCGGAGGGCGTCGACGTCCCGATCCCGCTCAGAGCACGTCGACGTACCGCTCGCGTTCCCAGCGGGTCGTCGCCGCGTAGAACTCCCGGAGCTCCTGGCGTTTCATCGCCAGATACTCGGCGACGACCTCCTCGCCGAGGAGTTCGACGAGCGCCGCGTCGGCCTCGAGGGCGTCGAGGGCCTCGGTCGGCGTCGCCGGCAGCCGGGGCCGGTCGCCGGCGGGGTCGCCGGCGGACGGCGCGGGCGGTTCGAGCCCGGACTCGATCCCGTCGAGCCCCGCGGCGAGGGTGGCGGCGATCACGAGGTAGGGGTTGGCGTCCGCGCTCGGGATCCGGTTTTCTATCCGAGTCGTCCCGTGGGCGGGAACCCGGACCGCGGCCATCCGGTTGCCATGCCCCCAGGCGGCGGCGTACGGCGAGAACGTTCCCGGTTCGTGGCGCTTGAAGCCGTTCAGGTTGGGCGTGCCGAGGGCGGTCAGCGCGTCGGCGTGCTCGAGCAGGCCCGCGACGAACCCCTCCCCGACCGCCGAGAGGCCGTCGTCGCCGGCGAGAGCGTTCTCGCCGTCCTCGAACAGGCTGACGTGGAGGTGGTAGCCGCTGCCCGACCGCCCGCCAAAGGGTTTGGCCATGAACGTCGCCCGTCCGTCCCCCTCGCGGGCGGCGCGTTTGACCAGCTCCTTGAACCGGAACGTCCGGTCGGCCTGCCCGAGGGGGTCGCCGTACTCGAAGAGGATCTCGAACTGACCCGCGCCGAACTCGTGGTGGAGCGTGTTCACCCCGAGATCGAAGTCGTCGGCCCACCCGTACACCCGGTCGTAGAAGGGGGCGATCTCCTCGGTCGCCATGGTCAGGTTCTCGTGTTTGTCGTCGGTGACCGGCACGTAGTCGCCACCTGCCTCCTCGAGGAGGTAGAACTCGAGTTCGCTGCCCGCGTAGGCGTCGAAGCCAGCGTCCTCGAGACGCTCTACGACCCGCCGGAGGACGGTCCGAGGGGCACCCGCGACGGGCTCACCTCCGTGCTCGAACTCACAGATCACCCGGGCGGCGTCGGTCCGCCAGGGAACCGGCCGGCAGGTCCGCGGATCGGGGTGAACGACGCCGTCGGCGTAATCGATCGCGTCGCCGTAGATCGAGCCCTCGACGACGTCGCTGCGGGGGGTCTGGGTGATGAGCGCGAGGTTCATCGAGAACCCGTCGGCGTACCGCGAGCGGAAGTAGTCGGCGTCGAGCTGTTTCGACCGGGAGAGCCCGTTGAGGTCCGGGAACTCGACGAACACGTGGTCGACCTCCCCGACGAGCGCCTCCATGGCCGATTCGGCATCGTCTGGCATGGTGGTCCCGAGCCGGCGGCGTCACTTAAATCCGGCCGGCCGACGGACGGTCGATTCCGGCGTATCCGAACGGGGCCGATTTCGACGTGTTCGGACGGTCGGTTCCGGCGTGTCTCGGACGGCCGATTCCGGCGCATCCGAGCGGGATCGATTCCGGCGTGTCCCGGACGGGGCCGGGCCCGGCGTGTCCCGGTCTCGGCCGATTCCTCGGTATCGGTGCCTCGACCGGTTGGCCGGACGGTCGTCCATCCGACGGCCGATATCGATCCCGTTTCCGTCCGAATATTTTCGAATATCGGGCCACACGGAGGGATCGTTTCGAAAAACTCGTTCAAAACGTTTATACCGTCGAATTGAGTACGCCACTAACGGTACACATGACACCTGGTACGCATTCACGAAGACGGTTTCTCAAGTCGAGCGCGGCCGTCGGCGGCGCGGGCGCGCTGACCGCGATCGCCGGCTGTACGGGAGACGACGGCCGGGAGCTGACGTACTTCAGCTGGGGGGCCTACATCGACGACTCCTGGATCGGCCCGTTCGAGGAGGACACGGGGATCACGGTCAACACCGAGACCTACGAGTCGAACGCCGACGCCATCAACCAGATCGAGACCTCCCCGGAGGGAACCTACGACGTCTGGACGCCGTCGGCACCCGGCGCCGACTTCGAGCGGGCGTACCGCAACGAGCTGCTCGACCCCATCGAACCCGACAACGTCCCCGGCTGGGACGAGCACGTCTTCGACGAGATGAAACTCGACGAGTTCTGGTTCGACGACGAGCTGTACGCCGTCCCCATGACCTTCGGCTTCGACGGGGCGATCTACAACCACGACGAGGTCGGCGACCTCGGCGATACGATCAGCTACGACCTCCTCTGGGACGAGGAGTACGACGGCGAGCTGACGAGCCGCGACGACGCGGCGACGCAGGTCTGGACCGCCGCGAAGTACCTCGGGCAGGACGCCGACGAGCCCGACGACCTCGACGCGATCCAGGAGGCACTGGAAGACCACGTCGACCTGGTCAACACTTACTGGACCTCCTCTGCGGAGTCGATCCAGACCTTCCAGGAGGGCGAAGCCACCCTCGGTACCTCCTGGGACGGGGCCTACCACCGGCTGGTAGCCGAAGACGAGCCGGTTTCCCTGGCGTTCTGGGAGGAGGGGACGATCGGCTGGATCGACTCGTTCTGTATCGCCCGCGGCTCGGAGAACCGGGAGGAAGCCGAGGAGTTCATCGACTACATGATCTCGGAGGTCCCCCGGGAGTGGTTCGAGGGGCCACAGTACATCGTCCTCTCTGACGCGGTCGACTACACCGACGAGGAGCTGGAGACCTACCAGCTCGAGATGGCCCTCGAAAACACCGAGTTCCCGGCGTACAACGACGACGACACCATCCAGGCGTACGACGAGATCTGGACGGACGTCACGGCGTAAGCCGTTCGCTTCTATCCACGTATGACATCAGATCTCCACGTAGAGAACGTGACGAAGGATTTCGGCGACGTCCGGGCCGTCGACGACGTCAGCTTCACCGTCGAGGAGGGGAAGTTCCTGACGCTGCTTGGCCCCTCCGGCTGCGGAAAGACGACCACGCTGCGGATGATCGCCGGCTTCGAGACCCCGACCGAAGGCCAGGTCCGGCTCGGCGACCGGGACGTCACCGACGAGGAGCCGTACCGCCGGCCGACGAGCATGGTGTTTCAGAGCTACGCGCTGTTCCCGCACAAGACCGTCGGCGAGAACGTCGGCTTCGGGCTGAAGATGCGGGAAGTCCCAGCCGAGGAGCGGGCCGAGCGAGTCGGGGAGATGCTCGAACTCGTCGAGCTGCCGGGCACCGAAGACCGGGCCATAGACGAGCTCTCGGGGGGCCAACAGCAACGGATCGCCCTCGCTCGCGCGTTGATCACCGAACCCGAGGTGTTGCTCCTGGATGAACCCCTCGGCGCGCTCGACCTGAAGCTCAGAAAGAACATGCAAGTCGAGCTGAAAAACCTCCAGGAGGAGCTCGGCATCACGTTCGTCTACGTCACCCACGACCAGGAGGAAGCGCTGACTATGAGCGACGAGATCGTCGTCCTCAACGACGGGGAGATCGAACAGCGGGGGACGCCGACGGAGATCTACGAGAACCCACGGACGCGGTTCGTCGCCGACTTCATCGGGGACACGAACCTGCTCGACGGGACCTACGTTCGAAACGGCGACGGCGCGGCGGTACGCTGTGGCGCCGTCGAGCTCCCGGTCTCGCCGATCGACTCGATCGCCGACGGCACCGACGTGTCGGTCTCGATCCGTCCGGAGAAGATCCGCATCGGCGAGACCGCCGGCGGCGTGAGCGTCGACGGCGAAGTCGTCGACGTCATCTACCAGGGCAACATCGCGAAGGTGCACGTCGACGTCGGCGGCGCCCGGCTCGTCTCCGAGCGACAGGTCGTCGACTCGATCGACCTCCCCGCGGCCGGAAGCGCGTGTACGATCAACTGGGACCGGGAACACACCGATGTCCTCACCGGATGACGTCTCCACGGGGCCGTTGAGCGGCGAGCCGAGCCACGGCCGCGGCGGCGTCCGCGATCGGCTGCTCGAGTGGAGCGACAGCGAGGTGTTCAAGGGGTCGGTGAGCCTGGGGCCGGTCCTCGCCCTGCTCACGGTGTTCTATGCGATCCCGGTCGCGTTGTTGTTGGTCTACAGCGTCTTCGCCGGCGACGCATTCGAGAGCCCGCTGACGCTCGAACACTTCGCCCGCTTTGCGGACCTCTCGGCGGTGCTCTCGCTGTCGTGGGGCGATCTCCCTTACATCCGGCTTCTGGCCCGGTCGCTCGGGATCGCGGTGGTCGTGACCGTCATCTCGCTTGCCATCTCCTATCCGATCACCTACTACCTCGGCCAGCACGCCCCCGACCGGTGGAAAGTGCTGCTCGTGATGCTCGTGATCATCCCGTTCTGGACCTCCTACCTGATCCGTACGTACGCCTGGATTCCGATCCTCTCGAGTAACGGCTTTATCAACTCGGCGCTCGGCTTCCTCGGGCTGCCGGCGCTACCCCTGCTCAACAACTACGTGGGAACGATAGTCGGGCTGGTGTACGTGTTCGTCCCGTTTACGATCCTCCCGATGTACGCCAGCATGGACGGCCTCGACTCACACCTGATCGAGGCCGCCCGCGACCTCGGCGCCTCGCGGTGGCGGGTGTTCCGTGAGGTGATCTTCCCGCTTACCCTGCCGGGCGCGCTCGCCGGTGGCCTCTTCGTGTTCATCAAGTGTGCCGCCGCCTACGTCACCCCCGCGTTGCTGGGTGGGACGAGCGGGCGGATGTTCGCACAGGTGATCGAGACCCAGTTTGGCTCCGCGTTCAACTGGAACTTCGGGGCCGCCCTCTCGGTCATCCTCGTGGTCGTCGTGCTCGGATCGCTCTACGTCGCCGTTCGCCTCGGCGTCGACGTGAAACGCGGGCGGGGACTCGGCGGAGGTGGGCTATGAGCGTCGCCGACGGGATCCGCGACCGGCTCGGTTCGGAGGACGGCCCGAGCCCCGGGCTGACGGCCGCGACCGCGCTCACCTACCTGTTCCTGTACGGACCGATCCTCGTCGTCGTGCTCATGTCGTTCGACGCCGGCCGGTACGGGCTACGCGGAGAGCTTACTTTCGAGTGGTACGCGAACATGGCCGGCCGGAGCGACCTCATCGACGCGTTGCTCCTGAGCGTCCAGATCGGGCTCGTCGTGATGGTCGTCTCGACGGTGCTCGCGGTCGTCGCCGCCTTCGGTCTCGCGCGGTTCGAGTGGCCCCGACGGAAGGGACCGATCGCCACCTACCTCGTGTTCGTTCCGCTGACCCTTCCGATCATCATCTACGGCATCGGCCTGTTCGTCTTTTTCACCGAGCTCGGCGTCGGACGCGGGTTCGTGCCGATCGTGATCGGCCACGTGATGTACACGTTCCCGTTCGCGACGCTGGTCGTCGCCGCCGGCGTGATCGACCTGGATCGCACCCTCGAGGAAGCTGCGATGGACCTGGGTGCCGACCCGGTGACCACGTTCCGGGAAGTCACCCTCCCGGCGCTGGCGCCGAACGTCCTCGCGGCGGCGCTTTTCTCCTTTACCCTCTCGTTCGACGAGTTTCTGATCTCCTTTTTCGTCAGCGGCGCCGGCGCGATCCCCCTACCCGTGCGCATCTGGGGGATGGTCCGGGCGGACATCGAACCCGAGGTGTACGCGATCAGCGTGGTCGTGTTGATCATCTCGATCACGATCGCCGGGCTAGCCACCCGCCTGCGGCGCTGATCACACCTCGGTGACGGCGTACTCGAACTCCGCGAACTCCTCGCGGACGCCGTCGGCCTCGAAGGTGACGATCTCCCGTTCGCCCTCGAGGGTCGCCTCGTGGGAGAGTTCGTCTACGGTCTCGCCGCCGTCGTCGAGGGTAGTGACGTCGATTGCGACGTCCATCGGTGGCTCCTCGATCTCGATCGTGAAGAGCACCTCCGCGACGCCGTCCTCGACGTCCACGTTCGCGTTCTCGACGGTCAACCCGCCGCCACCGCCGAGCCCGAGCTCCGTACAGCCCGCCAGCGCCCCCGCGATAGCCACACAGCCGGCCGAAAGCGTCGAGCGTCTCGTCCGTTCCATACGCGATGGCTGCGTGGACGGACACCTATAGCCTCCGAAGGACTCGGCGTCCGTTACGGCGACTGAGCCACGGCTGGTGGCTCCGAGGGCCCGGACCCGACGGATCGGTCACGTCACCCGGATCCGACGGATCAGAACCGATCCACGCGGGAGGCCGCGAGCCAGGGGTCCGTCGGCGCCGATCGGGGAATCCGGCCCGGCTCGTCGCCGTGGGCGGCCAGCCGGCCGGCGAACGCCCACCGCCGGCCCTCCCAGCCGCCCTCGTCGGTCGCGGCGGCCGCGAGTTCGCGGTCGCGGAGGTGTGCGCCGACGGCGGCGGCGATGGCGGCGGCCTCCTCGGCGGTGGCGTCGTCGGGCAGCTCGACCGTCCAGCCACCGGTGGATTCGGGCGCCATCACAGCGGGATGTTGCCGTGTTTTTTCGACGGGGCGTCCTCGCGTTTGCTCGCGAGCATCTCGAGGTCGTCGATCAGCCGCGGGCGGGTCTCGGTCGGGACGATGACGTCGTCGAGAAAGCCCCGTTCGGTCGCGGTGTAGGGGTTCGCGAACTCCTCGCGGTACTCCGCGATGAGCTCCTCACGGAGGGCGTCGGGATCCTCGGCCTCCGCGAGCTCCTCGCGGTAGAGGATGTTGACCGCCCCCTGTGGACCCATGACGGCGATCTCCGCGGAGGGCCAGGCGTAGTTGACGTCGGCGCCGAGGTTCTTCGAGGCCATCACGCAGTAGGCGCCGCCGTAGGCTTTCCGGGTGATCACGGTCAACAGGGGGACCGAGGCCTCCGCGTAGGCGTAGAGCAGCTTCGAGCCGTGGCGGATGATCCCGCGGTGTTCCTGGTCGGTTCCGGGCATGTAGCCGGGGACGTCGACGAAGGTGACGATCGGGACGTTGAAGGAGTCACAGAAGCGGACGAACCGGGAGGCTTTCGTCGAGGCGTCGACGGTCATCGTGCCGGCGTTGACCCGCGGCTGGTTGGCGACGACCCCGATCGAGCGGCCGTCGAGGCGGGCGAAGCCGACGACGACGTTCTTCGCGAAGTTCTCCGCCACCTCGAAAAACGAGCCCTCGTCGACGACCGCGTCGATCACCCGGATCATGTCGTAGGGTTTCTGGGCGCTGTCGGGGACGATCCGCGCCAGCTCCTCCTCGCGCCGGTCGGGGTCGTCCCACGGCTCGACGCGTGGGGGATCCTCGACGTTGTTCTGTGGGAGATACGAGAGCAGCCGCCGGATCCCGTCGAGGGCCGCCCGCTCGTCGCCGTAGGCGAACTCGGCGACGCCGGTCTTCGAGGCGTGGGTCATCGCGCCGCCGAGCTCCTCGCCGGTGACCTGCTCGCCGGTGACGGTCTCGATGACGTCGGGGCCGGTGATGTACATGTGGCTCGTCCCCTCGACCATGAACACGAAGTCGGTGATCGCCGGCGAGTAGACCGCCCCGCCCGCACAGGGACCCATGATCGCCGATATCTGGGGGACGACGCCGCTGGCCCGCTGGTTGCGATAGAAGATGTCGGTGTACGCGGCGAGCGACTTCACCCCCTCCTGGATGCGCGCGCCGGCGGAGTCGTTGAGGCCGACGATCGGTGCGCCGACCTCCATGGCCATGTCCATCACCTTACAGACCTTCTCGCCGAACACCTCCCCGAGCGAGCCGCCGAAGACGGTAAAGTCGTGGGCGAAGACGAAGACGGTCCGGCCGTCGACCTCGCCGTAGCCCGTGACGACGCCGTCGCCGAGCACCTTCCGTTCGTCCATGTCGAACTGGCTCGTCTGGTGGGTCCGCAGCTGGTCGAACTCGGTGAACGTATCGTCGTCGAGGAAGTAGTCGACCCGTTCGCGGGCGGTGAGTTTTCCCTTCTCGTGTTGGCGCTCGATACGCTCCTCGCCGCCGCCGACGAGCGCTTCCTCGCGCAGCCGTTCGAGCTCCTCGATCCGATCTTCCATCGTCATCGGACCACCCGCCGGTGTCTGGCCATCGTGGGGCTCAACGGCCAGTGGCAGGAAAAGCGTTCTGGAGCGCCGTCGGCGGGTTCGAGGAGGTGTCGTCCTCGGTCTCCGGTCCTCGGTGTCGTCTTTCGGGGAGCAGATCACCCGCCCTTGATCAGCCGGACGACGGTGACGTGATCGGCCTCGACGGCTCCGTCCTCGGGAACCGGCCGGCCGTCGACGAGGACGGCCACCTCCTGTGGGCTCACGCCCACCTCCGCGAGCAGGTCGGCGTACGTCGGCTCCGGGAGCTCGAGCTCGTAGGTCCCCTCGCCTTTGAGGTCGACGGTGACGTGCACACGCGGGGTTGCCCGCGGCGGCACTTGAGCGCGTCGGCGACGCGGTCGAGCCGCCGGAGCTGGCGTCGTCCCCGGTGGAGAGCCTCGAGTCCGGGACGGTGCGAAACGAGCCGCGTGGGATAACACTCGTGGCGTGACGGAATCGCCCATCGAGGGCCCCGCGAACTCGCTCCGGGGACTCTCGGCTCGCGAAATCACGTGCGCGCGTGCGCGTGGGGTGTATAAGTCTCCAGCACGTATCCCCGTTCATGGAGCCTGTCGGAGCAGACGGCGACGGCGACGGTTCGACGCCCGACTATCGGCGTGTAGACGTCTCCGTGCTGATCGTCGGCGCAGGGGCGGCCGGCGCCAGGACGGCGATCGAGCTCGCCGACCGCGGCGTCGAGGACGTCCTCGTGCTCGGCAAGCGGGGACACGGTGACGCCCACACGACGTGGGCCCGGGGCGGGATCAACGGAGCGCTCGGAACGCACGACTCCGAGGACGAGCCGGCGATCCACGCCGCTGACACGCTCGAAGAGGGCCACTTCCTCAACGATCCGGAGATGGTCGAGACGGTCACCGAGCAGATGCCGGCCCGGCTCCGCGAGCTGGACGAGTGGGGAATGGCGTTTTCGCGGACCGACGACGGCGCGATCGATCAGCGCTACTTCGGCGCACAGTCGTTCCGGCGGACCGCCTTCGCTGGGGACCACACCGGCGAATCCCTGCTCGACACGCTCGTCGGGAAGGCACGGGAACTCGAGGTCCCCTACCGGGAGAACGTGATGATCACGAAGCTCCTCTCGGACGGCGTCGAATCGTACGGAGCCGTCGGCTTCGATATGGACACCGGCGAGTTCGTGCTGTTCAACGCCGGAGCCGTCGTTCTCGCGGCCGGCGGCTACGCGGCGGTGTACAACCGACACACCTCCCGGGACGACGAGAACAACGGCGACGGTCCCGCACTGGCGTACGACGCCGGGGGGACGCTCGCGGACATGGAGTTCGTCCAGTTCCACCCGACCGGGATGGCCGTCGACGACGGCGATCCGGAGTGGGAGCCGTGGAGTGGCCGTCTCGTCACCGAGGCCGTTCGCGGCGAAGGAGGGCGGCTGTACAACGCCGACGGCGAGCGGTTCATGGAGCGGTACTCGCCGGACCAGATGGAACTCGACGCACGGGACGTCGTCGCCCGCGCGATCGCCAAGGAGATCGCCGAGGGCCGTGGCACCCACAACGGCGGCGTCCATCTCGACGTCTCACATCGCGACGCGGAGTTCATCGCCGAACGGCTACCCCGCATGTACGAGCGGTTCGCGGAGCTTGGCGTCGACATGGCCGAGGAGCCGGTCGAGGTCGCTCCGACCGCCCACTACGGGATGGGCGGCGTCCGCGTCGACGCACACGGCGAGACCGACGTCGAGGGCCTTTTCGCCATCGGCGAGACGATGGCCGGGGTCCACGGAGCCAACCGGCTCGGCGGAAACTCGCTCGCCGAGACGATCGCCTACGGCGTCGTGGCCGGCGAGCGGATCGCCGCCCGGATCGACGGTCCGGGAGTCGTGCCGGACGCGATCGTCGAGGACGTCGTCGAACCGCATCTCGCCGAGCTCGCCGCCACCGCGGGCCGGAGGGGCACACACGACGTCGAGAGCCTCATCGCCGAACTCCGGGAGGTGATGTGGGATCACGCGGGCATCCTCAGGGACGCCGCCTCCCTCGAGGAGGGTCTCGATCGGCTCGATACCGTCCGGGAGAAGGCGGACGATGTCCGGGTCGGCGACGTCACCGACCGGTCGTTCGAGTTCGCGATCGATCTCGGATTCATGCTGACGGTCGCCGAGACCGTCCTCCGCGGTGGGCTCGAACGAACCGAGTCCCGCGGTGCACATTACCGAACCGATCATCCGGAGACGGACGGGGGGTGGCGTCGCAATATCTGCTTCGAACGGGCGGATATCGGACGGACGGAGCCACACACCGTCCCGGTCGGAAGGCCCAGCGACGCGGTCCAGGCCGCCCTCGATGCGGGCTACGAGCTCGACTACCACCAGCTCGAGTGACCGGCGAGACGTGTGCCGGCGTCCCCTGTGCTCCGTCGTGACCCGGTGTGACGGTCGCTCGAACGGGACGGGCTCACCGGCTCACACCGATCAGTAGTCGCCCAACGTACCGAGCCGTCGCGCCCGACGCGTCGCGTAGTGGAACACGACGTAGCCGCCGAGGAGGTAGCCGACGGCGACGGCGACGAGCAACGCCAGTTCGCCGGCCCCGAACTCCCAGAGGCGAACCCCGTCGACCATCGCACGCTGGAGAAGGCCGCTCCCGTGAGCGAGCGGCAAGAACCGGCTCCACGGTAACTCGAACAGCGGGGCCGAAATCAACACGACGAAGCCGAACTGGAGCAGGTTCAGCCAGTTCCCGATCCGTTTGTACAACACCGTGACGCCGCCGGCCGCGAAGCCGAGGCCGAGCACGGACGTGATCGCCAGTCCCGCGATCACGACGACCGCGAGCGGATCGAGACTGAGACGCGTGCCGGTCACGAGCAACAGCACCGCCAGCACGCCCGCGGAGGTGAGAAACGTTCGCACGATCTTCGCGACCCCCTTCAGGAGTGCGACCGGCGCGAAGCCAAACGGCGTGGTGATGTGTCGCTCCAGGGTGCCCCACTGCACCTCGCTGCCGATGTCGTTCGACACCGAGGAGTACGCGCCGACCGACAGCGTCCAGAGGAAGTAGCCGACGACGATCCCCTCGATCGACTCCGCCAGCGCCTGCCCTGCGAGCAGCCGTCCCCCGAAAAGGAGGACGCCGAAAAAGAACAGCGCGACGACGACCCCGCCGATCGCGTTCGCCGGATAGCGAACGAAGATCAGAAACTCCCGGTACAGCACCGCCCGCGCGAGGTGGTAGTAGGTCGCCGGCTGGGGCTCGTCGGCGCCGGCCGGCCGTTCGGTGGGGGAGCTCACCGACTGACCCCCCCGTCGCCGGCGACGGGCGTCGAATCAGCCGGCTCCGAGTCGTTCGCGCCGGTCGACGACGTGTCGGCAGCACCCACTCCGGTTACCTCGACGAACACCTCCTCGAGGTCGGGACGGACCGTCTCGATCGCTTCGACCGTGACGTCAGCTGCCCGGAGCGCGTCCATCAGGTCGTAGAGCGCGTCGCCGGCGGCGGCTACCTCGATCGTCGTCCCCGAACCCCGCTCGACCGATCGCACGTCGAACCGGTCTCCGAGGGTCGCGACGACCGCGCCGGTGAGGTCGGCGCTCGTGATCCGGACCACGCCGCGATCGCCCCCGGAACGCAGCGTGGAGACGGCATCGTCGGCCACGATCCGGCCGCCGGCCATCATCACGACGCGGCTGCAGACGTCCTCGATGACCGCCATGTCGTGACTGCTGAGAACGATCGTGAGCTCCTCCTCGCGGGCGAGCCGGCGGAGTTCGCGTCTGAGCGTCCGCGAGCTCTCGACGTCGAGCCCGAGCGTCGGCTCGTCGAGGAAGACGAGCGACGCGCCGCCGGCGAGCACGCTCGCGAGCGACACCTTCTGTTTCATCCCACGGGAGAGGTCCCTGACGGGCGTGTCCGCCTTGCCGACGAGGTCGAGCCGCTCGAGCAGCCGGTCGTGACGCCCCGCGACGGAGTCGGGGTCGGTACCGTGGATCGTCGCGAAGTACCGCAAGTTCTCGCGGACGGTGAGCCGCCAGTAGTCGTTGCGCGCCCCTTCCAGCATCGCGTCGACGTCGGCGTACGCCGTCCGGCGCCCGTCCCCGACGTCGGTACCGAAGATCCGGACCGTTCCCGCGTCCGGCAGGACGATCCCGAGCGCACACTCGATCAGTGTCGTCTTTCCCGCGCCGTTCGGGCCGAGAAGACCCACGATCGACCCACGTTCGACGGTCAGGCTCACGTCGTCGACCGCGAGCACCGACCCCTCCCCGCGCCCGAACCGCTTCGATACTCCTTCGATCTCGAGTGCAGGGGGCGCGTGGCCGTCGGCCGTCTCCGCGGATCCGGGGTCGACGGTCGGGGACCGTGTCATCACCACGCCTAACGGCCCGACGCGGATATATCCGTGCCGTCGACGACCACTCAGCTCGCCACCTGACCCCCGGCTCCCTCCCGGGGTGACCGCCGGCCGCGGAGCGCGTAAAGCGCCGTGGCGAACGCGCCGAGCCCGAGCAGGAACACGAGGAAGTTGAGGAGGCCGCCGACGAACGGGATCGTCGCGAGGACGGCCCCGGCCACGAGGCCGACGACGAGCGCCAGCCACCGGCTCTCGACGCCGACCGCCGCGAGCAGCCAGGCGGCGACGGCAAAACGGCCGTAGACGATCCCGATCCAGATCGCGAGCGCGAACGCGAACGCGCCGACCAGCGAGAGCGGGATGCCGACGACCGTGATCGCGACCGCCACCAGCACGAGTGGAACGCCGATCAGGACGCCCAGGCCGACCAGCCCGCTGCGGAGAGGGTCGTTCGCGACGCGGTCGGCCACCGAGTCAGAAAAGCGGGGGAAGACCGCGAGCAGGATCGCCCCGAGCAGGAGGTTCATCACGAACGCGTAGGCGGCGGACAGCCAGCCCACGAGGGGATCGACCGACGGCCCCACCTCGATGCCGGTCGAGACGAGCGAATCGTCCCTGGTCACCTCGCCGTCGACGCCGTCGGTCTCGCCGGCGAGTTCCCCGGCGTAGGTCAGGTCGCCGCCGACGGAGGCCCCCGCCGCGATCGTCGTCTGTTCGGCGGCGACGGTCACGTCGCCGTCGACGGTCGCCCCCTCCGCGATCGTCACGGACCCCGCCCCGGCCGCGACGTCGCCGCCGACGTCGCCGTCGAGCTCGAGGTTGCCGGCCGCGACGGCCACGTCGCCGTCGACCTGACCGCGGACGTAGACGTTGCCCGCGAGCGCGTTCACGTCGCCGGTGACGGTTCCCTCGACGATCACGTTGCCGGCGACGGCGCTTACCTCCTCTACGGTCTCGCCCTCCGCGACGACGACGGTGCCGCCGATCCCCTCTACCGACTGTGCGGCCGCGATCCCCGGGACGAACGCGAGAGCCACGACGAGAGCCGCGGCGATCGCCACCGCACGTCCCACCGCAGCCGCCCTCCGACGCCGTCCGGTCGACTCCGGGCACATGGGAGGACGGACGTCGTGTGAGGTGTTAACTGACCGGGGGCGTCTCAGAACGAGAAACCACCCCCTGGTCGTCGCTGGTTCGATCGGGTCGACGCTCCCGGCCCCGTTCGATCGGGTCGACGCTCCCGGCCCCGTCTGGCAGGTCGACGCTCCCGGCCGCGTTCGACGGGTCGACACTCCCGGCCCCGTCTGGCAGGTCGACACTCCCGGCCGCGCCCGACGGGTCGACGCTCCCGGCCCACCCGGTTCGGTCGTTTTATCCCCGGGCTCTCCCTTGTCGGGAGTATGAGCGAGGCCGACGCCGAGACCGACGCGCCCGCGGCGGGTCGCACCGAGGTGTGGATCGAGAAGTACCGCCCGGAGCGACTCGCCGACGTGAAAGGCCACGAGGAGATCGTGCCGCGGCTCCAGCGGTACGTATCGTGTGGTGAGTTACCGCACCTCATGTTTTCGGGGCCGGCCGGCGTCGGGAAAACCGCCAGCTCCGTGGCTATCGCCCGCGAGGTCTACGGCGAGGACTGGCGGGAGAACTTTCTGGAGCTCAACGCCTCCGACCAGCGTGGGATCGACGTCGTCCGCGATCGGATCAAGAACTTCGCCCGGTCGAGTTTCGGCGGCTACGAGTACCGGATCATCTTCCTCGACGAGGCCGACGCGCTCACGAGCGACGCCCAGTCGGCGCTTCGCCGGACGATGGAGCAGTTCTCGAACAACACCCGGTTTATCCTCTCGTGTAACTACTCGAGTCAGATCATCGATCCGATCCAGTCTCGGTGTGCGCTCTTTCGGTTCACGCCGCTTTCCGACGACGCCGTCGAGGCCCAGATCCGCGAGATCGCCGACAGCGAGGGGATCGAGCTCACCGACGACGGCGTCGACGCGCTCGTGTACGCCGCCGCCGGCGACATGCGCAAGGCGATAAACGGGCTCCAGGCGGCCGCGGTGATGGGCGAGGTCGTCGACGAGGAGGCCGTCTTCGCGATCACCGCCACCGCCCGGCCCGAGGAGGTCGAGGCGATGGTCGAACGGGCGATCGACGGCGACTTCACCGCCGCCCGGGCGACCCTCGACGACCTGCTGACCGACCGGGGGCTCGCCGGCGGCGACGTCGTCGATCAGCTCCACCGCTCGGCCTGGGAGTTCGACCTGCCCGAACGGGCGACGGTCCGGCTGCTCGAACGGCTCGGGGAGGTCGACTACCGGATCACCGAGGGGGCGAACGAACGCCTCCAGCTCGAGGCGTTGCTGGCCAACCTGGCCCTCGAGGAGTGAACGAGCGACACGTTTTATCCGTTTCCGAACCACGGTCCGGTATGCACCGCCGTGGCTGTCTCGTCGGGCTCGCGGGCGCGCTGGCCGGCTGCGTCGAGTTCGACAGCTCCCGCGAACGCGAGCCGTTCGACGTCGGCGAGCCGGTCGACGTCGGCAGGACGGGATCGACGGACAGCGACGATCCGACGGACGCCCGCGTGGACGAACGCCGGGTGGCCGTCTTCGATGGCGTCGACCGGACGGTCGCCGTCTCCCCGGTCCGACACCGGACCGAACGCGACGCCACCGTCGCCGTCTGGTTCACCGAACCGGCGACCACCGACGGCCCCGCCAGGCTGTGGACGGCGATCGAAAACGACAGCGGCGGCTGGCGTCGACTCGACCTCGGGGAGACGCCATTCGGTGGCTCGCCGCTCGTCGAGCCCGGAGGGGGAAACCGGCTCTACCTCGCCCCCGCCCCGGACCACGAACTCGCCGAAGCGAGCCCGGAGTACGAGTACGTTCGCGGCAGTTGGCAGCTAGTAGAGGAGAGCTGGCGGCTCGCCGACGGTCCGGCCGACTGGTTCCCGTCGTCGGTCGGCCTGGAGGACGGCGAGCGCCGCGAGGGGGAGTGTCTGCTCCTCGGGACCCCGGACACGAACGGCCTCCCGATGGGGCGATACGCGACCGCCGGCAATCGCCTGGAGTTGATCGTCTGGCGGACGAGCCAGCCGGGGCCAGCGGTCGACTCGCGGTTCGACCACGGCTCGCTGCCGGCGTTATCGACCAGCGGCGTCTCCTCGGTCGTCTCGACGATCGAGTGGTACCACGAGGCCAACCCCCGGACCGCCGTCCACGTCGAACCGGAGCCCGAGTACGGCGATCCGCCGGCTGAGCTGTCGTTCCGGCTGGTCAACCGGAGCCGGGCCGCGGGCCGCGGGAACGGCTGGACGCTGTACGGGCTGGCCGACGGGGAGTGGCACCCCATCACGTCCGCCGTCGTCGGCTCGATACTCCGCTCGATCCAGCCGGGCGAGCGCCCCTCCTGGACCCTGGCCGCCTACCCCGGAACCGTTCCGGACGACGAGCGAGCGGACGTGGTCGGCCGGACCGGCCTCGAGGGCGTGCGAACCGACGACGCCGGCCGGAGGAGCGGAGACGGTAGCAGGGACGGCGACGGGGACGGTAGCAGGGACGGCGACGGGGACGGAGACGACGGGGACGACAGCACGGGCGGCGACGGGGACGGCGAGGAGGGAGACGGCCCCGACGAGAGTCGAACGGCGATCCCCTACCTCGGCGGTCGGACGTACGCGATCGTGCCGCGATACCTCTTCGAGGACGGGATGACCTTCGTCGGCGCGGCGTTCGAACTCGGCGGGGAGCCCCCGGAGCTGAGCCCGACCGACGACACACGGGCGGTCGACGACGGTGGGACCGTCGTGGTCCGGACCGACCGGGGCGAC
>LKNG01000037.1 GCA_001564115.1 Natrialbaceae archaeon Tc-Br11_E2g8
CCTGGGGAGTTAGCCCGTCGGTCGGGATCGAGGAGTTAGCCCGTCGGTCGGGATCGAGGAGTTAGCCCGTCGATCGGGATCGAGGAGTTAGCCCGTCGGTCGGCGATCACGCGAACGGGTCGGCGACCGCGTCGTTCTCAGCCGGTGTGAGCCACGTTCGCTTATTTCATCCCGGGTGTGGAAACGGCCGCCGTGACCGGTCCCCGACGCGACTCCGACCTCCGGCACGCGCTCGACTCCCGGCGCGCGATCGAGGTGGTCCGCCGTACCCTCACGCTGGCCGCCGAACGGGAGCTGACGCTGCTCGCTGCCGGCGTCGCCTTCTATGCCTTTCTCTCATTGGTCCCGCTCGCGCTGATCTCGCTCGCGCTCGCGACGTTCGTCGGCGGCGAGACCCTCGCCGCGTTCGTCACGGAGGCCCTCGAGGACGTGCTCACCCCGAGCGCCCGGGAGCTACTCGAGGGAGCCCTGCTCGAGGGGCCGGGCAGGGGCGGCGCGACGGTCCTCGGGGGTCTCGGGCTGCTCTGGGCCAGCTCCCGGGTGCTTCGCGGTCTGGATCGAGCGTTCTCGGAGATCTACGCGACCGGCTCGAGGAAGTCGATCGTCGGTCAGCTCCGGGACGGGGCGATCGTCTTCGTCGCGATCACGGTCGGCCTGCTCGCGATGGGCGGGATCGAGGCCCTGATCGCGGCGACCACGACGGGGCTGCTCTCGGCGTTCGGCCCGCTCTTTCTGTTCCTCACGCTGCTCGTCGCCTTCCTGCCGCTGTACGTCGTCTTTCCGGACGCCGGCGTCGGGCTCGGCGAGGCCCTCCCCGGGGCCGCCCTCGCGGCCGTCGGCTGGACGTTGCTGAGTCGCACGTTCGGCCTCTACGCCACGTTCGCCGGCACCTATACGCTGTACGGCGCCCTCGGCGGGGTCTTTCTCGTGCTCACGTGGCTGTACGTCGGTAGCGTGGTGGTGATGGGCGGCGTGGCGCTGAACGCGGTGTTGGCCGGGCGGGATCGGCAGCTACAAAGTGCCGGCGTGCGAGGGGGCGACCAGCAAGCGATGACCGACGAGACGGAGGCTCCGAGCGACCGAGGTCGCGCCCGGACGAGCGACCGTGCGGACGATCCAGCCGCGCTCAGAGAGGAGATCGAGCGCCTCCGCGAGGAGCTCGCCGCCGTCGAGGAGGACGTCGAGCGCCGGACGGTCCGCCGTGAGTCCCTCGAGGCCGACCTCAAACGGTACGTCCGCAGGCGGATCCGCCGTGGACACGCCCGCGGCTGGGGGCCGTACCTGGTGTTGGCCTACGGCACCGTCATGACCGTCGCGGCCTTCTACTTCCTCGCCGGTGTCTGGGCGGTCCTGGCGATGTTCGTCGTCTGGACGTCCGTCCTCGGCGTGTTCTTCCTGATGGTGCTTTTCGGCCTCGGACTCTCCGTCCTCGACGTCCCCGGTCGGCTGCGCGACCGGATCGGCGACTGGCGCTCCTGATACCGTCGGGTTCGTGTGAGGGAGGACCGTTCACGACGTCCGTCCGGCAGTACGTCGAGCCCTCGCGATCGCCCCCCGTAGCTTCGAGCACACGACGAACAGCGTCACGAGCGGGCCGCCGAGGACGACCGCCCCGAGGAGGGCCAGGACAGCCGTGACGATCGGCCCGGGGAGCGGCGGGGCGATCGCCGCACCGACCAGAGCGGCGAGTACACCCACGGTCGGTGCCACCGCCCCGTACGCCAGCAGTCGGCGCTGGCGCGTGGAGAAGTGGATCCCGCTGCCCTCCCGCTGGGGGATCGCCAGTCCGGCCGCCAGGAGGACGAACCCCAGGAGGGCGTACGATCCAAACACCACGATCGCGAGCCCCTCGGCGAAACCGCTCTCGCTCGCCGGCGCGCTCGCGAGGAAGGCTGCGAGCCAGCCCACCGCTCCGAACGTCACGCCCGTTCCGAGCGCCGCCACACCGATCTGGAGGTACGAACGGCCTGATCCGAGGGTTGGACCGACCGGGCGACCGAACACGTTCATGAGAGTACGGTATCGCTGGACTCGCTAAACTACGTCCCCGATTCCCGGACGGGGGGAGCCATCGCCGTGGAGTGACCGACGTCAACCGAAAGCGACGGAGAAACGGACGTCGGCTGGGAGCAACGGCGAAACGAACGCCCGCCGGGAGCGACGGCAGGACGGAGCCGATGTCTGGCAGGACCGACGGCGAAACGGGACCGACGGCTGTCGGGGCCGATAGCGAAAAAGAAACCGGCTCGGCGATCGGGCTACCGAGACGTCTAGAACGTCTCGAGGTAGTTGTCGAGCTCCCACTGGGAGACCTCGACGATGTACTCGCCGTACTCGTGTTTTTTGGCCTCGAGGAACTTCTCGCCGACGTGCTCGCCCAGTGCGTCGAGGATGACCTCGTCCTCCTCGAGGGCGTCGATGGCCTCGCCGAGGTTCCCCGGCAGCGTCTCGATGCCGTACTCCTTGCGTTTCTCCTCGTCGAAGTCGTAGATGTTCTCCCGGATCGGGTCGGGACACTCGAGGTCCTTCTCGATCCCCTCGAGACCGGCGTTGATGAGCGCGGCAAAGGCGAGGTACGGGTTACACGACGGGTCGGGGAACCGGGCCTCGATGCGGCTGGCCGCGGGGACGCGTGCGGCCGGTTTGCGGATCAGCGCCGAGCGGTTGCGGTCGGACCAGGCGACGTAGACGGGTGCCTCGTAGCCCGGCACGAGCCGCTTGTAGCTGTTGACGGTGGGGTTCGAGACCGCGGTGATCGCGGGGGCGTGCTCGAGGATCCCGGCGAGGAACGACTTGGCGGTGTCGCTCAGGTCGAACTCGTCGTCGCCGTCGTGGAACGCGTTCTCGCCGTCCTCGGTCATCAGCGACATGTGGGTGTGCATCCCCGAGCCGTTGATCCGCGGGATCGGCTTGGGCATGAACGTCGCGTGGAGGTCGTGTTCGGCGGCGATCGCGCGGACGACCGTCCGGAACGTGCCGACGTTGTCCGCGGTCGTCAGCGCGTCGTCGTACTCGAAGTTGATCTCGTACTGGCCCTCGGCGACCTCGTGGTGGCTGGCCTCGATCTCGAAGCCCATCGACTCCAGCCCGTAGATGATGTCCCGGCGGACGTCGCTCGCGAGGTCCTTGGGCGCGAGATCGAAGTAGCCGCCGTGATCGGCCGTGTTCGTCGTCGCCCGACCGTCCTCGTCCTCCTCGAACATGAAAAACTCGGGTTCGGGCGCGCAGTTGACGGTGTAGCCCATCTCCTCGGCGCGCTCTAGAGCCTGTTTGAGGACGTAGCGTGGGTCGCCCTCGAAGGGTTCGCCCGTCGAGGTGTCGATGACGTCACAGATCATCCGGGCTGCCGCGCTGTCCCCGTCTGCCCGCCACGGGAGGACCGCGAACGTCTCCGGGTCGGGTTTCAGCCGCATGTCCGACTCCTGGATCCGGACGAACCCCTCGATCGAGGAGCCGTCGAAGTAGATCCCCTCGGTGAACGCCTTCTCGGCCTGCCGGGCCGGGACGGCGACGTTCTTGACGACTCCCAGGATGTCGGTAAACTGTAGCCGGAGGAAGTCGACTCCTTCCTCGTCGATCTGATCCAGTACGTCCTCTTCCGCAGCAGTGAGTTCTCCGCTTGTCATCTCGTGCTCGTTTTCCTACAACCATCCGTACTACTAAAACGCTGCTGTTCCAAGCAATTCTGCCCTTCGAGCCACAGAGCTGGACGTTTGTACATAAATTTCGCACGTGTCCGGTTCCCGACCGAGAGACCGTCGAAAATCCAGGCTGGAACTCGATGAATGGGCTGTGCGGCCGGCGTTCGGTGGTCCTGTGAGCCGGACAGATCGTCTCCCACGCGAGCGTGTCGCCGGCTCACTCCTCGAGCAGCTCGTCGAGCAGGGCGGTGAACCGATCGAGCAGTCGGTCGGCGACGGTCGGCTCGACCTCCCCCAGAAGCGAGGCCGTCCACTCCGGATCGGGAACCGCCAGATGGACGCCGTCGCCGTCGTACCGTTTCTCGAGCAGCCCACACGCCGCCAGATTGCTCGCGTGGTACTCGACCGTACTCCGGGCGAGGTCGAGCTCCTCGGCGACCGCCGCCGGGTGTGGGGACTCTTCTCCGAGCGCCGCGATCACGATCCCCCGACAGCTCTCCCGGCGGAGCAACGCGATCGCCTCCCGGTCGGCCGGCTCGTACTCCGTCGGGTAGTAGTGGGTCCGACCGTGGAGAGAGTCGCCGACGACCTCGCCCGCCCCGGTCAGCCGACGCAGGTGATACTGGGTCTGTCCGGCCGCGAGATCGAGCTCGCGGACGAGCTCGTTGAAGTGGATCCCCGGCTCCGTACACACGCGCTGCCGGATGCGTTCTCGTACCTCGCTCATGTGGATGTGTCCTCGGTACGAACGTATAAAGAGCCGTTACGTGACGGGTCGGGTGGTTACCAGCTTCCGGGAATCGGCCCGGCGTTGAAGTTCCGAGCACCGAACCGGTCGTCGCCGTCGCCGGACCGAGCGACGCTCCCCACCGACCGCCGAACGCTATTCGTGCCCGGGAGCACCGCCGAACGCTATTCGTGCCCGGGAGCACCGTCGGACGCTATCTGTCCCCGGAAGGACCGTCGGACGCTATTTGTGCCCGGAAGCCGTACGGTCGGCCGTGTCACGTCTGGTTGCGATCGCCCTCGTCGTCGTGCTCGCCGGCTGTGCCGGCGCGATCGGCGACTCGGCGTCCGACCGGGGCCCCTACGAGGTCGAGGAGCCGATCACCGTCGGGGAGCCGTCGGTCGGCGACTCCCCGTCGACCGACGAGGAGGGCTCGGCGTACGCCGCATCCCACCTCGAGGACGGCCACGCCGTGGCGGGGCTCTCCGAGCGGGGGATCGTCCACCCCCGTACCGTGACGACGGTCCACCGGAACGCCCTCGAGGGCGAGCCATACTCGATCTCCAGTTCGCTCGTCGTCGTCGACATGAACGGCTCGATCACCTTCGCCCGCGATCAGCGGCTCCGGCGTGGCGCGTCCGGGGACCCCCTCCACGTCCGGGAACGCCAGCGTGGGGACTCCCCCTCCGCGTTCCCCGCCTCCACGCTCCCGGGCGGGAACGGCACCGTCGTCGCCGAACACTGGGAGGACGGAACGGCCGCGAGCCGACTCGAGACGACCGACGGCGAGGTCGAGTACGGCGACGGTCTCTACGGGGAGCTGTTCTCCAGTGAGTACCACCTCGACTCGATCTCCGACGTCGGCCACGGCTCGCTCGTCGCCCTGGACGACGGCGAGCGGATCTACTACGTCGTCGAATCCCGACAGCCGAGCCGGTGGGCACCCCACCTCGAGGAGGAGCCGTTCGGGGCGACCGTCGTCGTCTCGGAGGAGGGTATCGTCGAGCGGATCGACACCCTCGGCGTGATCGAGGAGGACGGCGAACGGTACCGGGTCCAGTTCAGGTGGTCGCTGGCCCACGGCGACGACGTCGCGATCGAGGAGCCCGAGTGGGTCGAGAGAGCGACCGAGAACGGCTCCACGGACACCGAGCCGCCGGTGCGGACGGACGAGCCGAGCGACGTCGCGGCGTCGCCGGAGGCCGAGGAATCGTGATCGTCGCGAACGCGTAGCTACTTCACCGAGCGGACGCAACTCCCCGGCAGTGAGACGACTGCTGGCGGTCGGCCTCCTGATCGTCCTCGCGGGCTGTGGCGGCGCGATAGACGGGGCGGACGACCGGGAGCCCTACGAGGTGACAGAGCCCGTAGAGCCCGTGGCCAACGTGTCCACGGAGGCCACGGCGTCGCCGGGTGAGAACCCACTCGACGGCCTCTCGGCGGACGGGATCTCGAACACGGGACTCCTCGTCGAGCGCCACAGGGTCGCACTCGAGGACGAGCCACACGCCGTTAGGACGTCGATCGTCGTCGTCGACGCGAACGAGTCGCTCGTCTTCGGCCGCGAGCAGCGACTCGAACGCGACGCCGGTGGCGACCCCCTCTCGGTTCGGGAGTACCAGTACGGCCCCTCGCTCTCTAGGCTCCCACACTCGGACCTGCCAAGCGAGAACGACACCGTCCTCGCCGAGCACTGGGAGGACGGTGGAACGGCCGTGAGCAGGATCGAGACGTCCGACGGCGAGGTCGAACGCGGCGACGGCCTCCGGCGAGAGCTGTTCGTCGGCGACGCACACCTCGGTGTCGTCTCCGATCTCGGCGAGGACTCTCTGGACACCGAGACGGACGACGGGACGGTTCGCCACGTCGTCGAGGCGACGGAGCCGGCTCCGGGGAGCGCCTACCTCGAGGAGGAGGCGTTCGAGGGCAGGATCGTCGTCTCCGACGACGGCGTCGTAGAACGGGTCCTCCTCTCCGGCACCGTCGAGGAGGACGGCGAGCCACTCGGCGTCTGGTTCGCCTGGCAGCTCGATCGCGACGACGTCGTCGTCGAGGAACCAGAGTGGACCGATGAGGGTTGAGCCGGTCTCCGACGGGGGTGGGGTGCGTCACTCCCTGCCCGCGCCGTAGATCCCGAGGTAGACCGAGAGGACGCCGAGGGCGATGCCGGCGTAGAACGCGAGGCTGTACCCCGTGTCGGCCGCGAGCGGCGAGGCGTCGCTCGCGACGGCGCCGACGAAGCCCACCACGACGAGCGCGAGCGCCACGGCGCGTGCGGTCGCGAGCGGTCTGAGAAACCCCTTTTCGACCATCGGTTCCGACCAGTTCGTCGGCCGAGAAGAATCCTGCGTTCGAGCTCTCACGTGGATCGTTCCGGGCGGCTCCCGTCGAACTCCTCGCCGACGAGCTCGACGGCCTCCCTTATCGCGCCGATCGAGGAGAGGTAGCCACCGGCGACGGTGGCTTTCGCCGCCTTCGCGGCCAGTCCGGTGAAGACGGCCGGGCCCAGCTGGGCGACCGCGTCGTCGCCGACGCTCACCAGCCAGCCGGGGGATTCATACCGGTACCGGGCGAGGCGGGGCTCGAAGAGGCCCCCGTCGCGTTCGTACTCGACCAGCCGGGAGACGTTCTCGGCGACGACGCGGGCCTGCCTGACGGCGGTCTGAGCGCTCGCCGGCGCCGGCTGGCCGTCCGCGTCGACCACCCTGGCGGCGTCCCCGCAGGCGAACGTCCGGTCGGCGAGCCGGAGATCCCCCCGGACCGTCGGGCGCTCCCCCGCGAGGGCATCGGAGCCACGGATGCCGCCCGTCCAGACGACCACGTCCGCCGGCAGGCTCCCCCCGTCGGCGAGGGCCACCCGTTCGGCGTCGACGCCGGCGACCGTCGAGCCGGTCCGGACCGTCACGCCGCGTTCGGCGAGGACCGCCGCGATCCGCTCCCCGAAGGTCGCCGGGAACGCGGGGGCGACCCGGTCGCGTGCCTCGAGCAGGGTGACCGTCGCCTCGACGTCCTCCTCCCGGGCGAGTTCCGCCAGCTCGCCGGCGACCTGGACCCCCGAGAGGCCGGCGCCCCCGACGACGATCCGGGGATCTCCCCGGTCGAACGCCGCGAGCGTCTCGGCTCTGATCTCGCGGGCGTCGTCGATCCGCTTGAGGGGGGTTGCGTGCTCGTGGAGCCCCTCGATGCCGTAGAATGCCGTCTCGGCGCCGAGACAGACCGCGCCGACGTCGTAGGCAAGCTCCCCGTCCGCGAGGTGGACGACCCCCGCCTCGGCGTCGACCGCCTCGACGCGGTCGGTCCGGACGGTCGCCCGGTCGACGAGCTCCGTCAGGGGGATGGTGATCTCCTCGGCCAGCTCCGGCCGGCGGACGAGCCGGTGGAGCTCCTGTTGGACGACGTGGTCGGTCGACTCGTCGACGAGGGTGAGCTCGACGTCGGCGGGGAGTCGGCGTTCGAGCAGCCGGGTGAGGGTCACGCCCGCGTAGCCCGCACCGAGGACCGGAACGTGCATAGCGCCCCTAGGGAGTGGGTTCGTATATGTGTGACCGTCCCGGCGGACGGGCGCTCCCCGGATCGGTCATCCGTCGCCGGCGTCGTCGGCGACCGTCGCGACGAGCAGCCGCCTCATCCCGCGCCGGAGCAGACCGCCGGCGGCCGGCTGGGAGACGCCGAGTGCGGCCGCGACCTCCCGGAGGCTCGCCCCGCGTGGCTCCTCGAAGTAGCCCATCTCCAGGGCGAGGGACAACGCCTCGCGCTGGCGGTCGGTCAGCGAGGCGTCGGCATCGACGGGACCGGCGTACTCGTTGACCCGGCACAGCGAGAACTCGATGCCGCCCTCGATCGCGTGCGCTCGGAGCGTCGAAAGCGCCCTCCGGTCGGGGAGCCAGACCCTGACGGTCCAGGCCGTGCCGTCGTTTCGCCACTCGAGGGAGACGCCGTCGACGGCCGCGATCGCCGGCGAGAACAGCGTCGCGTCGTCGTCGTACTCGAACCGGTAGATCGCCTCCCGCCCGGCGTCGACGAGCCGCTCGAACGCCGCGACGGTGCGATCGCGCTCCAGACCGGCCTCGAACCGGTCGAACTCCGCCGAGCGGATGGTAAAGAGGTGTCCCTCCGAGTCGGGGACGGTACCGGTTCCGGTGACCGGCCGGACCGTCGCGCTCGGATCGTAGGCGACGGTCTCGGTCAGCGCGAGGGTGGGGGATTCGAGCCGGAGAGTGGCAGTCACGTCGGTCATCGGTTCCTGGGTGGTCGGGGCGTCGGTCGTCGATTCCCGGGGTGGTCGGGGCGTCGGTCACCGGTTCCCGGGGTGGTCGGTGTGTCGGTCACCGGTTTCCGGCGGCGACGCCGTCGTCGGCTCCTTCGAACCGACGGCGTATCACTCGTTCGGCGGCCGGCGAGGTGAGGACGACCCCCGAGAGGATAAGGGCCGCACCGACCCCGATCGAGGGGGTCAGCGTCTCCCCGAGCAGGGCGATCCCGAGGGCGACCGTCGTCAGGGGTTCGCTCGTGCTGACGATGCTCGCCGTGCTGGCCTCGATCCTGGCCAGCCCCTCGCTGAACAGGAGCATCGGCGCGACCGTGCCGAGGACCGTGACGCCGGCGACCAGCGACCAGCCGGTCGGCGTGGCCGGTACGGCCAGCGACGCCGTCGCCACTCCGTAGACGAGGACCGTCGCCGTCACGCCGAGGAAGACGTACGCCGCGTGGACCAGCGGATCGACGGCGGCGAGGGCGACGCGGGTTCCCATCGCGTACGTGGTGTAACACACCGAGGCGACGACGACGAGGACGACCCCGACGGGGGCGAACTCGAACCCGCCGTCGACGACGACGAGGGCGACGCCGGAGACGGCCGCGATCAGCGCGAGCAGCTTCGGGAGCGTCACCGGCTCCTCGAGAACGAACGCGGAGGCGACGGTCACCTGTACGGGGTAGGTGAAAAGCAACAGCGCCGCGACGCCGGCGGTGAGCCACACCAGGCTCTCGAAGTACGCGATGGACATCACCCCGTAGACGACGCCGAGCCCGAGCTCGATCCCGACGGTGCGCGCCGGGAGGACTCGGAGCCGGCCGACGAGCGCGAGCAACCCCCAGAGGATCGCCGTCGCGGCCACGAACCGGAGCGCGAGCAGCGTCGCCATCGAGAGCTCGACGGCGGCCGCGGCCCGCCCGAAGACGCCGAGTGTGCCGAACAGCGCCGCGCCGGAGACGACGAACGCGAGCCCGACGCTCCGCCGATGCATACCGGTCGTTGGGTCCCGGCGGGCACCGGTCTACCCCCTATACTGATAATGCGTTCAAGTCGGCCGTCCGCGGTCGTCGGTCGACCCACCGCCTCACCCCCACGATCGCCGGCGACCCACCGCCTCACCTCCACGGTCGTCGGTCGACCCACCGTCTCGGTGTCCACGATCGCCGGCGACCCACCGCCTCACCTCCACGGTCGTCGATCGTCGCCGCCGCGTCGGCGTCCACGATCGTCGGTCGGCCCGGATCGCGGCCGGCGACTCTCAAAACAGGTGGTCGTCCTGGAGCTGTGCGGGGCCGCCGACGTTCCAGACCGTCGTCGAGACGCCACAGTCGGCGACCTGCTCTTCGACGTACTCGGCGTGGTCGTCGGTGGTGTTGACGTAGACGCTCGCGCCGGTGTCCGTCGAGAAGTAGACGGGGATTCCCTCCTCCTCGCGGAGCTCGCGGACCCGGTTGAAGATGGCGAGCGTCGCGGGCTGCCAGTAGACCCACCCCTCGGGGCCGGTCATCGTCGTCGCCGCCAGCGAGAGCGAGTCGTGCTCGGCGAGCTCGAACGCCCGGTCGAACTCGTCGTTGCGCAAGGCGTCGCGCATCTTCGCGATCTGGCCGTGGACGTGGGCGTTTCTCGCCTGGAACATGTGGCTGTCGGCGGCCTCGTCGTGGGCGTCTTCGGTCTCTTTGTGGTAGGGGACGAGGCCGACGACGATCCGCAGCTCCTCGTGGAGGTCGGTCGGCACGCGCCGGGAGCGACAGTCCTCGTCGTTGAGGCCGGTGTACAGCTGGGAGAACGCGCCGGTCACCGACCGGGCCGCCGAGGCCGAACCGACGCGGGCGATCGTCGACACGTCTCCGAGGGAGGCCTCGAGTTCGGCGGCCTCGGCGAGTGCGCGGGCGGCGGCAGCAAACCCCGACGACGACGAGCCGAGCCCGACGTTCGAGGGGAAGCTGTTCTCGCTTTCGATCCGGACCGGGTAGACCGTGTGGGCGGCCTCGGAGAGTCCGCGAGCCTTCTCGACGACGCTCTCGAGGCGTTCGAACGCCCGCCCCTCGAGGGTCTCGCCGTCGACGACGTAGACGTCGTCGTCGTACTCCATCGAGAACTCGACGGTGGTCCGTGTGTGACTGGGCGCCGTACAGACGCTGATGCTGTCGTGGTACGGCAGTCGGGCGATGTCGTCGCGCATCCCGTGGTACTTGATCAGCCCCTGGATCGGGTGGGCCGTCGCCGTCGCTTTCATACGAAAGCTCGCTCACGACTGGCGCATAAAACTGCCGCCCCGGGATCACACCTCGTCTACCGGTGCCAGGGCGCTCTCGAGGGACTCACGCCACGCCTCGGTCTCCGCCGTCCGTTCGTCCAGGCGTTCGACGAGCGCCTCCAGGTCGGCGATCGACGCCCCGAGCTCGGACTCGATCGCCGACAGCGACGACTCGAGGGCCGCCAGCTCGGCGTCGCGTTCCTCCCGGAGGCTCTCGAGCTCTTCGGCCGTCACCTCCTCGACGTCCTCCTGGCGATCGGCCAGCTCGCTTTCGAGCTCGCCGATCTGGCTTCCGATCGACGTCACCTCCGACCGGAGCCGTTCGTCGAGCTCCGAGAGGTCCTTCCGGGCCCCCTCGAGCCCGTCTTCGAACTTAGAGAGATCGTCTCGGACCCCTTCGAGCCCGTCTTCGAACTTCGAGAGATCGTCTCGGACCCCTTCGAGCCCGTCTTCGAGCCCCGAGAGGTCCTCATCGACGTTCTCGACCCGTTCGCCGAGGTGTCGCTCTAGCCCCTCGAGGTGTCGTCTCAGCCCCTGGAGCTCGTCTCCGACGCGCTCGAGTTCCCGTTCGAACTCGCCCAGCCGGTCGTCGAAATCGTCCCTGAACTCGGCGAACCGCTCGTCGACACCGTCCTCGATCCCCTCGAGTCGGTCGGTCAGGTCGGCTTCGAGGGTCTCGAACCGGTCGTCGACGTCCGTCTCGAGGGCGTCCAGCCGGTCGGCCACTCCGTCGACGTCCGTCTCGAGGGCGTCCAGCCGTCCGGTCGCTCCCTCGAGATCGTCCTCGATCGCCTCGACGCTCGCAGCGACGGTCGCGATCCGCCCGTCGACGGCCTCGACCCGTTCCTCGAGGGTCGCTTCGAGGCTCTCGATGCGGTCCGCGAGTCGCTCGTCGGCGCGACGGCGTTCGTAGATCTCCCGGCGATTGGCCAGCAGTTCGGCCTCGAGGCGCTCCCCTCTCTCCTGGACGTCCGCGAGGACGGTCTCGGCTCTCCCCTCCTCGTCGAGAAACTCCTCGAGCGCGTCGGTGTACGCGTCGAGCGACGCCACCGTCGACTCGAGACGTTCGAGCCGGACGTCGGTGCTCGTCGCTTCCTCCGCGGGCGCCGGCTCGTCGAGATCCAGCGCGCGCCGTAACGCCGTCTTCTTCGCCCCACCCTGATCCTCTTTCAGCGTCTCGAGCAGCGCCGCGAGCAGCGTCTCGCCGTCCGTCGCCCGGCTCGAGTCCGCCTCGGTCGTCCGTCGGTTCGTACCCATACCAGTTGCCCCGTCCTCGTGACGTGCGCTCATTATGTGGTATCGATGATAATATTTTGGGCCACGCCCGCGAGCCGCGAACCCGAACGCTCAACCGGGCGCCGGCCAACCAGCGGACATGGACGGCCCACGCGAGGACCGCCGCGAACGGACCGAGATAGTGATCGACCGGCTCGAGGAGGCCTACCCCGACTCGACGATCTCGCTTCGGTACGCCGACCGTCTCGAGCTGTTGATCGCGGTCGTCCTCTCCGCACAGTGTACCGACGAGCGCGTGAATCGGGTGACCGAGGAGCTGTTCGCGGCCTACGACGGGCCGGAGGCGTACGCGAACGCGCCCCAGGAGGAGCTCGCGGAGGCGATAAACTCGATCACCTACTACAACAACAAAGCCTCCTACATCCGGGAGGCCTGCGCGAGGATCGTCGACGAACACGACGGGGAGGTGCCCGACACGATGGACGAGCTGACCGAGCTGCCCGGCGTCGGCCGGAAGACCGCGAACGTCGTCCTCCAGCACGGCCACGACGTCGTCGAGGGGATCGTCGTCGACACGCACGTCCAGCGTCTCAGCCGGCGGCTCGGGCTGACCGAGGAGGAGTATCCCGACCGGATCGAGGCGGAGCTGATGGAACTCGTCCCCGAGGACCGCTGGCGCCTCTTTACCCACCTCTGTATCGACCACGGGCGCGCGGTCTGTACCGCCCGCAACCCCGACTGTGAGGACTGCACCCTCGCCGACGTCTGTCCCTCCGAACGGGGCGACGGCGCCGTCGACCTCGCCTCCGGGGAGCCCTGGTAGACACGCCGACGGCCCGGTTCGGTCCGTCAGCGGCCAGCCCGATCCGGCGACGACGGCCCGGCTCGACCTGTCGGCGACCAGCTCGATCCGGCGACGACGGCCAGCTCGGTCCGTCGGCGCCCCGGCTCGGGGAGAGTGCGTTCCGGAGGAAGGGACCGCGTGGCTACTCGTAGAGCCAGGCAGCGTCGTGTTGCTCGTACTCGATCAGCTCCTCGTCGTCGAAGTGGATGGCGATCTCGCGTTCGTTCGCCCCCTCGTCCTCGTGGTCGGCGGCGTGGACGACGTTCCGGCCCAGATCGAGCGCGTAGTCCCCGCGGATCGTCCCCGGGGCGGCCTCGAGTGGGTCCGTCGCGCCGATCATCTCCCGGACCTGGCGGGTCGCGTCCTGGCCCTCCCAGACCATCGGGACGACCGGGCCGGCGGTGATAAACTCGATCAGGTCGTCGAAAAACGGCTTGTCGGTGTGCTCGGCGTAGTGTTCTCTGGCGCGCTCCTCGGGCAGGTTGACCACCTTGATGCCGACGAGCTTGAGTCCGCGCTCCTCGAGCCGGGAGAGGACCTCGCCGACGAGCCCGCGGGCGAACGCGTCGGGTTTCACCATCACGAAGGTGCGCTCGCGGTCGCTCATCGGTCCTCCGTCGACGCCGTCTCGGCTTCGACCTCCGACTCCCCGTCGGCCGCGTCCGATTCGGCGTCGGAGTCTCCGTCCTCATCGGCGTCGGCCTCCGCGTCCGCGTCAGGCCCCGCGTCGGCGTCTTGATCCGCGTCAGGCTCCGCGTCGGCTTCGACGTCGGACTCTTCCTCGGTCGTCGCCTCGTCGGCTCCGTCGTCGACCGCTCCGAGGGGCTGTCGGGGGCCTTTCTCGCGGCGGCCGGCCTCCGTCCACTCGAGGTCGCGGGCCTCCCGACCCATCAGGTAGTTCTTCTCGGCTTTGGAGTCGACGAAGTGGAGCACGCTGCCGTCGGTCCGGACGTACATGATGCCCGTACCGGGCTCGATCTCCTCGCCGGTGTAATCGCAGGTTCGCTTCTCGACCATTATTGCCCTCCGATGGAGTCGGCCTCGCGGGCGGTCTCGCGGAGCTGGAGGACGTCCCCCACGCGGACCGGCCCGAGGCAGTTGCGGGTGATGATCCGTCCCTGGTTCTCGCCTTCCTTGATCCGACACTTGACCTGCATGGCCTCGCCGTGCATGCCGGTCTTGCCGACGACCTCGATGACCTCCGCCGGCGTGGAGCCGCTTTCCTCCTCAGCGCTCATCCTCACCACCTCACCGGAGCTCCTCGACCTTGCCGGCGATGTCCTCGACGTCGCCCGAGGCCTCGCCGGCGTCGACGATCGCCGCGGCCGCCGAGCCGACCTCGAGGCCGGCGGCGTGGCCGACGTCGTCCTGTGTCTCGACGAAGACGAACGGGATGCCCTTCTCGTCGGCGAGCTCCGGCAGGTGCATCACGATCTCCTCGGGCGTGACGTCCTCGGCGACGTAGACGAGGTCGGCGTTGCCTCGCTCGATCGCCTTCGTCGTCTCGTTCGTTCCTTTCTTTACACTACCCGTGTCCCGGGCGACCTCGAGGGCCTGCAGGGCGTCTTCCTGGAGGTCGGTCGGGACTTCGAACGTTACGTATACTGACATTGTCGGTTACCTCTCCCACGCGCGGGCTCGCGCTCCCCTGCCGTTCCGGGGGGTGTCCCGGGCCGGACCGTCCGGCGGAGTCCTGTGGGGCTAGGAGCATCATCAACCCCGCGTAGGGTGTAGGATTTCGTAGCGTACCACTGTTTAAAAGCGTGTCCAAATCACCTCCGGGGTGAGTACCGTTGGCACCCCGGCAGCGAACCACGGCGCTTAGGCCGTCGCCGGCCGAACCGACGGTCGGATGGACGTCGGCTCCCTCGCCCGCGAGCTCCGCCGGGAGGCTCTCGCCACGGACGAGCGACGGCTCCTGGTCCTCGCCGGCGACCGGGAACGGGGGTACGATGCCCTCACGGACGTCCTCGATGCGGTTTCCGTACCGATCGCCGGGACGACCCTCGTCGGCCCCGACGACCGGCTCCGGTGTGAACGGCTCCCCGTGGCGAACGCCGACCGGCTGCTCGGAACCACCCGCGACGCCGTCGTCCTCGACGCACACGACGCGTTCCGACCGAACGCCCTGGCCCGGTGTGTGGGGGCCGTCGACGGCGGCGGGCTGGTCGTGCTCCTGACGCCGGCGCTGTCGACGTGGCCCGATCGACGCGACGGCTTCGACGCCTCCCTCGTCGTCCCGCCGTTCGAACTCGGCGACGTGACCGGCCGGTTCCGCCGACGGTTCGTCGAACTCCTCCGGGCCCACCGCGGAGTCGCGATCGTGGACCTCGATGGCGGCGAGATCGTAGACGACGGGCTCACCCGGCCGGCTCCGGCGCTCGCCGCAACGGCCGACGGTCCCGGGAGACCCGAGGACAGCCGGTTTCCCGACGCCGTCTACGACGCCTGCCTCACGGCCGACCAGGTCGAGGCCGTCGCGGCGTTCGAGTCGTTCCTCGGAGCCGACGGCGGCCGGCGGGCCGTCGTCCTCGAGGCCGACCGCGGCCGGGGCAAATCGAGCGCGGCGGGGCTGGCTGCGGGTGCGTTCGCCGTCGACGGGATGGACGTCCTCGTCACCGCACCACGCTACCGGAACGCGACGGCGGTCTTCGACCGCGCCGAGGAGCTCCGTGAGACGCTCGAGGCGGGAGCGTCGACGGAGAGGACGGAGTCGTCGGCGGAGAGGACGGAGTCGTCGGCGGACGGGACGGAGTCGTCGGCGGACGGGACGGAGTCGTCGGCGGACGGGAAGGAGTCGTCGGCGGACGGGACGGAGTCGTCGGCGGACGGGAGGGAGTCGTCGGCGGACGGGACGGAGTCGCCGACGGCCGGTCGACGACGCCTCGAGACGGCCGCGGGCGGTCGGGTCCGGTTTCTCGCGCCCGAAGACGCGGTCGCGGACGATCGGATCGGGTCGGCGGACGTCCTCGTCGTGGACGAGGCCGCCGCGTTACCGGTCCCGCTCCTCGAGTCGACGCTCGCGGCCGACCGGATCGCGTTCGCGACGACGGTCCACGGCTACGAGGGCGCGGGACGGGGGTTCTCGGTCCGCTTTCGGGAGCGACTGGCCGCGAGCGACCACGCGGTGACCGACGTCACGCTCGTCGATCCGATCCGGTACGCGCCGGGCGATCCGATCGAGGTCTGGCTCTTCCGTGCGCTCGCGCTCGACGCCCGGCCGCCGGTCGAGTCGCTGGTGGCCGACGCCACGCCCGAGACGGTCGACTACCGGCGTCTCGAGCCCGAGGAGCTCCTCGCCGACGAGAGGCTGCTCCGGGAGGCGTTCGGCCTGCTCGTGCTCGCTCACTACCGCACGGAGCCGGACGACCTGGCCCGGCTGCTCGACGCGCCGAACCTCGAGGGCCGGGCACTGCTCTACGACGATCACGTCGTGAGCGTCGCCTTGCTGGCCCGCGAGGGCGGACTCCCCCCGGAGACGCGAGCGCGGATGTACGAGGGCGAACGGATCCGCGGGAACATGCTCCCGGACGTGCTCACGAGCCAGCTCAGAGACGAGGGCGCGGGCGAGCCGACCGGAGTCCGGCTGCTGCGGATCGCGACCCACCACGCGGTCCGGTCACGCGGGATCGGCTCCCGGCTGCTCGAGTGCGTCCGGACGGAGTTCGCCGCCGACGTCGACTGGCTCGGGGCGGGTTTCGGCGCCACCCCCGAACTGCTCGCGTTCTGGGAGCGAAACGGCTACGGCACGGTCCACCTCTCGACGACCAGAAACGACGCGAGCGGGGAACACTCCGCGCTGGTGCTCGCGCCGACGAGCGCGGACGGGCGGGCGCTCTCCCGTCGCCACGCCGGGCGGTTCGTCCGCCGGCTCCCCGCGGTCGCCTCTGACACCCTCTCGGGGGTCGATCCGGACGTCCTCGCGGCCGCCCTGGCGAGCGTCGACGCCACCCCGCCGCTGGAGCTGACCGACGACGAGTGGCGGATCGTCGCCGGCGCGGCGTACGGTCCGGGGCTGCTCGACGTCGATCCCGGCCCGTTCCGCCGGCTCGTCGTCCGCTATCTCGTCGACGACCCCGAACTCGGCCACACCGCCCGCGAGCGGCGGCTGCTCGTCCGCCGTCTCCTCCAGGCCCGGGACTGGACCGCCGTCGCGACGGAGCTCGAGTACCCCTCCACCGGAGCGTGTATGCGCGCGGCGGGTGACGCCCTCAAGCCGCTCGTGGACCGCTACGGTGGGACCGTCGCCG
>LKNG01000038.1 GCA_001564115.1 Natrialbaceae archaeon Tc-Br11_E2g8
GCCGACGATACCGAGGACCGCACCGACGACGGGGACACCGACGGAACGCCGTCGTCGCCGTTCGAGCTCCGCACCCTCGATGCACCCGGCAGCGAGGCGGGGACGGTTCGGATCCCGCCGGAGGAAGGCGTGCTCGTGGCGAACTTCGCGCGGACCCAGTGTCCGACGAGCCGACGCCAGCTCTCGGCGATCCTGACGGCCGACCTGGGGGACGCGGCGGTCGCGACGATTACCGACCCGCGCAGGGATCCGGCCGACGACGACCGGGCGTTCGTCGAGTGGTGGGAGGAAACAGACGGCGCCTGGACGCTCGGGGTCGACGACGACGGCGCGGTCAACGACCACTACGGCATCGACGGCTTCCCGCGGACGCTGCTCGTCGACGAGGAGGGAGAGGTCCGCTGGCGCGGCCGGGGCGAGACCGAGGTCGAGGAGCTAGAGGAGGCCGTCGACCGGGTTATCAGGTGACGTCCTCCCACGACCGAAGTCGTGGGTGTTGTGCCCGCTCTACGGGATAAAGTCCCGTAGCTCGACCGGCGACCGAAAAGAGCGTGCGGACCAAACTGTCCGTATGAGCGAGACGCCGAACCGAACGTTCGAGTCCCGACCGACGGTGTGTCCGTTCTGTGGCGTCGGCTGTAGCTTAGAGTACGCGGGAGCCGGCCGGGCGACCGGCGCCGAGGGGCCGGTGAACCGACGGGGCGAGATCTGTCCGAAAGGAGCCGCCGCCTTCGACGTCGTCGACCACGACGAGCGACTGACCGAGCCGCTGGCCCGGGTCGGTGGCCACTTCGTTACCGCGACGTGGGAGGAGGCCATAGAACGCGTCGCCGAGGGGATCGGCGGCGTCGTCGAGGAACACGGTCCGGACGCCGTGGCGTTTTTCGCCTCCTCGAACTGCACGAACGAGGAGAACTACCTGTTCGGGAAGCTCGCGCGGCTGCTGGGGACGAACAACGTCGACAACTGCGCGCGGCTCTGTCACGCCTCGACCGTCGCGGCGATGAACGATCGGCTGGGTGCCGGCGCGATGACGAACACGCTCGAGGACCTCTCGGAGACCGACTGTCTGCTGGTCACGGGCGCGAATCCGGCCGAACAGCACCCGATCGCGTTCCGGTCGTACCTCCTGCCGGCGATCCGCGACGGAGCGACGCTGATCCACGTCGACCCCCGGGCGAACGACACGACCGAGGCCGCGGACGTCCACCTCCCGGTCCGACCCGGCCGGGACATCGAACTCCTGAACGCGATGGGAGCGGTCCTGATTGCGGAGTCGCTCACCGACGAGGCGTTTCTCGCCGAACGGACGACGGGGTTCGATGCCCTCGAAGAGCAGCTCTCGGCCGTCGACGTCGACGCGAACGCCCGGGCGGCCGGCGTCGACCCCGAGCGGCTGCGGGCGGCCGCCAGGGCGTACGGCGAAGCCGACCGGGCCGCCGCGATCACCGGGATGGGAATGAGCCAGCACACCTCCGGAACCGCGAACGTCCACGCGCTGGTGAACCTCGCGTTGCTGACCGGCAATGTCGGCCGGCCCGGCACCGGCGTGAACCCGCTTCGCGGCCAGAACAACGTCCAGGGTGCGAGCGACGTCGGGACGCTGCCGGACGTCCTCCCCGGCTACGAACCCGTGACCGACCCCGAGGCCAGAGCGCGCGTCGCCGACGAGTGGGGCGTCGAGCCGCCCGCGGAGCCGGGGTTGACCGAGACCGCCGCCGTCGACCGATTCGGCGAGGAGGTGCGGGCAGTGGTCGTCTTCGGCGAGAACCCGGCGGTCACCGAGCCGAACGCGACCGCGGTCCGGTCTGCCTTCGACTCCCTCGAGTTCTCGGTCGCGATCGACATCTTCGAGACGGCGACGACCGACCTCGTCGACGTCGTCCTTCCGGGAAGTTGCTGGGCCGAGAAGTCGGGGACGGTAACGAACACGGATCGTCGGGTGATGCGGATGCGTCCGAACGCGGACCTCCCCGGGAACGCCCGGCGAGACCTCGAGGTCGTCGCCGAACTCGGTCGGCGGCTCACCGGCTACCCGGAGGCGTTTCGCTACGACGGCCCCGAGGAGGTGTTCGCGGAGCTGACCCGCGTGGCGCCGATCTACGGCGGGATGAGCTACGACGGGATCGGCGAGGGCTACGAGCGGTGGCCGTATCCGGCCGGCGCCGAGGGCGGCACCGACGTCTTGCACACGGAGCGGTTCGCGAGCGGGGATCGGCGTGCGCCGCTCGTGCCTGTCGACCCCGTCCCCCCGGCCGACGAGCTCGGCGACGGCGAGCTGGTGCTCACGACCGGCCGGGTGATCGAACAGTTCAACAGCGGCGCGCTCACCCGTCGGTCGGGGACGCTCACGGCGATGCGCCCCGAGGACGCCCTCCTGATCCACCCGGATGACGCCGCCGACCGCGGGGTCGAGGACGGCGAGACGGTCGTCGTCTCGAACGAGCGCGGGACGGTGACCGTCGAGGCCGCGACAACCCCCGACGTGCGGACCGGGGTCGTCTTCTGTACGTTCCACTACGCCGAGCCGCTGATCAACACGCTCACCGGCGACGAGCTCGACCCGATCGCGGAGATTCCCGAGTACAAACACTCGGGAGTGACAGTCGAGCCGGCCGACGATCGGTGAGGGCGGATCCACGGTCGTTCGGCGACGATCGCTGGATGTGGCTGGTCCGGTGTCGCCGGCTGGCGGCGATCGCTGGATACAACTGCCCGGCTCGCGGACGTGGCCCATGAGTCGGGAGACGTCGAGGCGGTCACGATCCGGCACGCCGGGAACCGAGCTCGGGGGGATGTTCCCGCGGGTGTTCCCGAAGGAGTACGTCACCGTCGTCCGCGGGGAGGGACACACGGTCTGGGACGACGAGGGCAACGCCTACTTCGACGCCGCCGCGGGCAATCAGAACGTCGCCGTCGGCCACGGCGTACCCGAGATAGCCGACGCCGCCGCCGAGCAGCTCGAACGGCTCGCGTACACCTCGAGTATGCTCTTTGCCAACGAGCCCGCCCAGGCGTACACCGAGAAGATCGCCGAGTTCACCCCGGACGGGTTCGAGAAGGCGTGGCTCGTCTCCAGTGGTTCGGAGGCAAACGAGAGCGCGGTGAAACTCGCCCGCCAGTACCACTACGAGCGCGGCGCGGAGGGCAAGTACAAGGTGCTCTCCCGGCGGCGCAGCTACCACGGCAACACGGGCATCGCGATGGGGCTCTCCGGCTTTCCCGCCCGGAAGACCAAGATGGAACCGTTATACCCGAACTTCCCGAAAGTCCCCAACGGCTCGCCGTACCGGTGTCGGTTCTGTGACGGTGCGGGCGGACGCGAGTGCGGCCGCCGCTGTGCGGACGAACTCGAACGGGTCATCCAGGCGGAGGATCCCGACACCGTCGCGGCCGTCATCGCCGAACCCGTCACCGGGGCGGCAAACGCCGCCGCGAGCCCCCACGACGGCTACTTCGAGCGCGTCCGGAAGATCTGTGACGCCTACGACGTGCTCTTTATCGTCGACGAGGTCATGTCGGGCTTTGGCCGGACGGGCGAGAACTTCGCCATCGACCACTGGGGGGTAACCCCCGATATCATCACGAGCGCGAAGGGGATGAGCGGCGGCTACACGCCGGTCGGCGGCGCCATGCCCCACGAACGGATCGTCGACGTCTTCGAGGACCTCCCGGACGGCTTCCAGCACGGCCACACCTACTCGTTCAACCCGGGGTCGGCCGCCATCGGGCTCGCCGTCCTCGAGTACGTCGACGACAACGACCTCGTCGCGAACGCCCGGACGGTCGGGGCCCACCTGCACGACCGCTTAGAGGAGTGTTACGAGTACGAGTTCGTCGGCGACGTCCGTGGGAAGGGGTTGATGTGTGGCCTCGAGTTCGTCGCCGACCGGGAGAGCAAGGCGCCGTTCGACCCCGACGTCGGCCTCGGCGACCGGCTCTTCGAGGCGGGACTCGACAACGGACTGATTACCTACCCCGGCGGCGCACACGTCGACGGCGAGCGCGGCGACCACGTGTTGCTCACCCCGCCGCTCTCGATCGACGAGGACGACGCCGACGAACTCGTCGACCGGCTCCACGCCACCCTCGCGGCCGTCGAGCGGACGCTGTAGGGCACTGTGAGCCGCGAGCCATGGTGCCCGGTCGATCCCGTCGGCGGTCGGGCGTGGCGTTCATTAGGCCCCCGAGGGAATCCCGAACGAGCCCCATGCGACTGATCCAGACGCTGGTTCCCGACCGGTCCCACGACCGTGTGGTCGAGGCCCTCGAGGCGGCCGACGTCGACTACGCTTTCTCCGAGGAGACCTCGCGTGCGGACTACAGCGCGATCGTGTACATTCCCGTCGAGTCGGGGGAAGTCGAGGAGGTCCTCGCCCTGTTGCGGGACGCCGGCGTCGAGCGCGAGGGGTACACGGTCGTCACCGATGCGGAGACGATCATCTCCGAACGATTCGAGCGTCGCTCCGAGGCGGACGAAGAGGAGCCCGACGAGGAACGCATCGCCAGGGAGGAGCTCCAGTCGACGGCGAAGGGGCTCTCGCGGAGCACGCCGAACTACCTCGCCTTCACGATCGTCAGCGCCGTCGTCGCCACGGCCGGCCTGCTCGAGAACAGCGCCGCCGTCGTCGTCGGCTCGATGGTGATCGCACCGTTGATCGGGCCGGCGATGGCCTCCTGTGTGGGGAGTGTCATCGGTGACGACGACCTCTTCTGGGACGGCGTCACCGCCCAGGTCGTCGGGCTCGTGGTTGCCATCGCGGCCGCGACGCTGTTCGCGCTGAGCTATCGGCTGCTCGTCGACCCCACCCTCGATCTGTTGCTCGTCGGCCAGATCGCCGAACGGGTCCACCCCGGCTTGCTCGCACTGGCCATCGCGCTCGGTGCCGGGGTCGCGGGGGCACTCTCGCTGACCTCCGGGGCCGACGAGGCGCTGGTCGGCGTGATGATCGCCGTGGCGCTCATCCCGCCGGCGGCGACGGTGGGGCTCGGGATCGCCTACGCCGACCCGGTCGTCGCCATCGGCGCCACCGTCCTCGTCGGGGTGAACGTCCTCTCGATCAACGCCGTCGGCATCGTTACGATCTGGGTCAAAGAGTACCGCCCGGACCACTGGTACGAGGTCCGCCAGGCAAAGCGGGTGACGATAGAGCGTCTCGCCGTGTTGTTGATCGCGATCGTCCTGTTGAGCTCGGTGCTCGCGATGGGGACGATCGACGCACGGGCGAACGCGGCCTTCGAGAACGAGGCCGAGGCCGCCGCCGAGGCAGTCGCGGGGGACGTCCGGACGGTGACGGTGAGCTACGACGCCGACGTCGTCTCCCCGACCCCCCGCGTCGTGACGGTTCACGCGGGGGAGGCCCCTCCCGAGGCCGCAGAGCAGATACGAGACGAGATCCGCGACCGGACCGGTATCGACGTGACCGTCCGGATCGTCCACGAGGAGACGACCGTGGCCGACCGTTCGGTTACCTAGACGTAACCGCCTAACTTACCGACTGCTCACCTAACGGATATGCTCCCCGGGTGGCTCGAAACTGCATGGACGACCACGAGCGTGACGACCCCGACTCGATCGCCGACCACCGCGACCGACGGCCCTGCCGCAGTAGCGGACGCGATCGCCGGCCGACGGCGGTTCGCCGATGAGTTCACGGCGTCGACGGCGGCTGCGGCTGCTCCGTCGCGCGCTGAGACACCCCGACGTGGCCGTCGCCTCGCTCCAGTATCACAGCCGGCGGCTGATCACGCGGCCGGTACGGACGGCGCTGATACTGTTCGGGGTGTACCTGGCTCTCGTCGCCATCGCCACCGTCGCGAGCGATCCCGTGGTGGCCCAGCTGGTGATCGAGGGTGAGAGCCCGCCGGTCGAGCTCCTCGGATCGGTCCCGTCGCCGATGGTCCTGGTCGCAATCGGATTCGCCACGGCCGTCGGGGCGCCGATCGCCATCGTCGCGCGGGGGCTGAGACGTGACCTCCGGACGAACCGGAGCCGTCGGCGCCGTCTCGAGGAGTAACCCCGTTCGCCGGGCCGAAAGCCGAGGCTACGCGAGCTGGTCGCCGACGATCGCGTCCGCACGGGCCAGAAACTCCGTCTCCCTGCCCTCCGGCACCGTCGCGCCCGCGGCGACGTCGTGGCCGCCGCCGTCGCCCCCGACGGCGCGGGCGGCCTCGCCGACCACCGTCGAGAGATCGAGTCCGCGGCGGACGAGCGCGTGGGTTCCCCGGGCGGAGACTTTGAGCTCGCCGTCGTCGGCCTCGGCGAACGCCAGGATCGGCAGCTCGCGGCTGATGCCGTCGTTACCGAGTGCCATCCCCGCGACGATGCCGACGATCGTCTCCCGGATCCGGTCGCCGGCGTGGAACCACTGGAGGTTCTCCTCGCGGCTGACGCCCTCCTCGGTGACGAGCTCGATCCCGGCCGAGAGGTTCCGGCGGTGGTCCCGGAGGAGCGTCCGGGCACGGTCGAGCGCGCCGTCCCGGTCGCCGAGACAGACCGCGAGGCCGACGTCGGCGCGCTCGTAGCGCGCGGTGGCGTTGAGCAGCGTCGAGAACTCGCTTGCGTCCCTGAGTTCGGTGCCGACCGGTTCCTCGCTGAGCACGTAGGCGGTGCCGACGAGCTGCTCGATCTTCGAGGCCGGCACGCCCGCCTCGACCGCCCGCCGGACGAGCGCGCTGGCGACGGTGCGTTTCTCCTCGGCGGTGAGATCCGCCCACGTCCGCCACTCGCCGTCGCGTTCGAGCTCGACGTCGAGGCCGTCCAGAAAGGCGAGCGCCCCGGCCTGGTCGTTCGAGATGCCGGGGACGCGGACGTCGGTGGCGTACTCGAAGAGCTTCGGCAGCGGGCGGGTCTGTTTGCCATAGAGCGCGAGGTCGGTGGCGGTCTCGACGACGCCCGCCTCGACGCCCTCCTCGACGACGGCCGCGTTCGCTCCGTGGAGCTCGCCGCCGGAAGCCTGCATGTCGCCGACGGCGCCGACGACCGCCAGGGCGGCGAGGTCGCGGTTGTCGACGCGTCCACCGGAGCCGTCCGTAGCGCTCGCCTCCGGCCCGATTTCCGCGGGGCCCACCCCCCGTCCGGTTTCCGCGGAGTCCGCTTCCGGCCCGGTTTCCGCGGAGTCCGCTTCCGGCCCGGTTTCCGCGGAGCCTTCCGCCTGGGCGTTTCCTGCGGAGTCTCCCTCCCGCGGGTTACCCGTCGTCTCGAGGGCCCGCGCGAGGACGTAGCTCGCCCCGGCTCCGGAGAGCTCCGAGGCCCCGTCGATGCCGACGAGCAGGGGGTTGAGGTGGAACTCGGTGTCGGCGTCGGCGGGCTGGTGGTGGTCGGCGATCACGGGGGTGAACGCGCCGGCGGCCTCGTGGTCGGCGATGACGTCGAGCTGACCGCTCCCGAAGTCGGTAAAGAGGACGGTGTCGTACCCGGTCTCCGCGATCGCCCCGATCGCGGCCTCGTCGAGCTGTTTCTCGAAGACGACCTCGTGGGGAATTCCCGCGCGTTCGAGCGCCCGGGAGGCGATCGCGGCGCTGGTCAGCCCGTCGGCGTCGATGTGGGAGGCGAGCAGGACGCGGTCGGCCGCCAGGAGGCGCTCGGCACAGGCGGCGGCCCTGTCGGCGAGCTCCGGAACCGGTCCGTCCATCACCGGCGTTTCCGCCGGCCTGTGAAATAAAGGTGTGGAAGGTCCCCGCGGTGCCCTCCGCGCCGGCTCACCGGTCGGCGTCCTCGAGCCGGGCGAGCACCGCCTCGACCAGCGCCTCGGCCGTCGCCTCCGACGGGACGACGTCGACGGCGATCCCGCGGTCGGTGGCGGTCCGTTCGGTCGGCTCGCCGATGGCGCCGACGACCGCCGAGTCGAGCCCCTCGCGGGCCGCCTCGCCGAGGCCGCGTGCCTCGGCGGCCTCCAGGAAGTGATCGACGGTCAGCGAGGAGGTAAAGCAGGCGGCGTCGAGCCTGTCCTCGGCGGCGAGTTCGGCCGACTTCCCGCTTCCCTCCGGGCGGACGAGCCGGTAGAGGATCGTCTCGTGGACGTACGCGCCGGCCTCGACGAGTCCGTCGATCAGGACGGGGCTGCCGTGGTCGCTGCGGGCGACCTCGACGCGGCGTCCGTCGACTGCCCCGGCCAGTGCTTCGACCAGCCCGCCGGAGGTGTACTCCCCGGGAACGACGTCGACGGCGTAGCCGGCGTCCTCGAGCGCGCCGGCGGTCCGTGGGCCGATCGCACAGACGGTCGCCCCGCCGGGATCCCAGCCCGCCTCGGCCGCGAGCTCGACTCCCGTCTTGCTCGTCAGGACCGCGAACGCGGCGTCCGCCCGCGGACGGGCACCGGTCGGTTCGACCGAGAGCATCGGATCGGCGACGGGCTCTCCCCCGCGGGCCTCGATGGCGGCGACGGTCCCCGCGAGCCGCTCGTCGTCGGGCCGGAAGACGGCGACGGTCGGTGCCGTCATCCCTCCACCTCCCGCCGAGCTTCGGCGATCAGCGCCGCGGCGCCGCGGTCGGCCAGCTCGGCCCCGAACTCCCGTGCGGCCCCGGTGTGGCGTTCGACCGGCAGATCCCGGCTCGCGACCACCGACTCCTCGCCGTCGCGGTCGAACACCTGGACGTTCGTTCGGACGTACTCGCCCTGGAGCACGCCGTAGATCCCCATCGGGGCGATACAGCCGCCGCCGAGCTCGTCGAGCAACACCCGCTCGACCGTCGTCTCGGCCCGCGATCGCGGGTGGTCGAGCACCCCGTTGAGCGTCTCGGCGAGCTCGCCCTCGCGGGCGGTCACCGCGAGCGCGCCCTGCCCCGGCGCGGGAACGAACTCCGTCGGCGGGAGTCGAACGTACTCGACGGCGTCGGCGAGACCGGCCCGCGTTATCCCCGCCTCCGCGAGGACGATCGCGTCGTACTCGACGTCGACCTCGCGGTCGAGTGCCGCCCGTCGGAGCTCCGAGAGTCCCTCGATCCACTCCTCGGTGGTACGCTCGTACTCGCCTTCCTCGTCGCTTCGGCTCTCGGACTCGCCTTCCTCGTCGCTTCGACCCCCTTGCTCACGGTCGGCCTCGCGTCTGTGTTCGCGTTCGACCTGGAGACCAGGTGCGAGCAGCTTCTCGATGCGGGTGTCGACGTTGCCCCGGAGCGGTTCGATCTCGAGGTCGGGGCGTTCGGCGAGCAGCTGTGCCCGTCGACGGAGACTCGAGGTGCCGACGGTCGCTCCGTCGGGTAGCTCGGCGAGGGCGACCCCCCCGGGAGTGAGCAGGGCGTCGTTCGGCCGGGCGCGTTCGGGGACCGCGGCGGTGACGAGCTCCTCGGTCCCCTCCGTGGGCATGTCCTTCATCGAGTGAACGGCGCCGTCGACCTCGCCCGAGAGGACGCGTTCGTCGAGTTCGCGGACGAACGCGCCGGTCTTCCCGAGGCGATGGATCAGCTCGTCGCGGAGCTGATCGCCGGTCGTCTCGACGATCACGACCTCGACCTCGTACCGCCGTCTCTCGAGGGCGTCGGCGACGAGGTCGGCCTGCCGCCGGGCGAGCGCCGATCCCCGCGTCGCCAGTCGGACGGTTCCACGCGTTCTCATGGTTGATCCTCCCGCTCGTGTGGATAAAAGCGTGCGCATACGTGGCCGTCGGCCGACGGCGTCTCGGACGCGACCGGAACGGACGGCGATCAATCACGCGACCGGAACGGACGACGATCAGCCACGTGATCGGAACGGCACGATCCCGTCCGACGGTCACCCACGCGACGGCGTGACTTTCCCCGGGGACGACCACAGGCCCACGGTTCGACGGCGCCGGTGGAGATAGTACGCCGCCAGTAGGGGCTGTACCGGCGGGAGAAACAGGCTCACGAACGCCGCCCCCAAGTGAGTTCCGGGGTTGGGGTTCCACGCCACCCGTCGGGTACAGACGTACGCGGCGTCCTGGTGGATCGCGACCGGGAAGACGCCGACGGCGATCACCCCGGCCGTCCCGACTGCCCAGAGAACCAGCCCGGGAATCGAGAGGACGACGCCGACGACCGCCGCGACCGTCCCGAACAGCGTCGCCACCAGGGAGGCTGCGACGACCAGCCACCACCTCGAGTGGCCGGCGGGCGTCCCGAGGTGTCGGTGTCGGCGGCTCAGGTAGACGACGCCGGCGGCGGGCGCCCAGAGGACGGCGAACGCCGCGTTGAGCCACGGACGTGGCTCCCACAGCCCGCTGGCGCGAACCCGCCGCGCGTCGAGAAAGAGGGCGACGGCCACCCCGAGGGTCAGGAGGGTGTAGCCGAACGTGCCGACCAGGATCAGCGCCGTCCCGAGGCCGGGCACGCCGGGGTCGAGCTCCCGGACGACGCCGACGGCACCGACGCCGACCACCGGCGGGAAGAGAAAACACAGCCGCTCCGTGGCGCGTGCGGGGTCGATCATCGGTCCGTCGTCGGGCGGTCCTCCGGTGTCCGACGCCGCCGGGTCCGGGGACATCGACCCACCCTCGACCGGACGTCGGCTCCGCCGGCCGGACGTCGACTCCCCCGACCGGACGTCGGGTCACGCCGTCTGCGATCGAGGCTCACGGGCGGTCCTACAGCGCCTCCTCGTAGGCCGCGAGCGTCCGTTCGACGTCCTCGTCGGTGTGGCCGTAGCTCACGAACTGGGATTCGAACCCGTTCTGACTGAGAAAGACCCCCTCGGCTTTCATCTCCCCCCAGAACAGCCGCCGCCAGCGGTCGGTGTCGGAGCGGCGGACGTCCGCGCCGGTTTTCGGGCAGTGATCGTACCGCGGGCAGGTCGGCTCCTGGCGACAGCCACTCACACACTGTTCCTCGTGACTGTTCGGCCCCGGCCCGTCCCGGGTGAAAACCAGCTTGAACAGGCTGTCGGTGCCGACGACGGTGTACTCGGGGGCGCGGTCGACGAGGAGCTCGGAGAGTCCCGTCCGCAGACGCTCGCCGAGGCGGTTCACGTGGTCGTAGACGTCGTTCTCGGCGGCAAAGCGGAGGGTCTCAAGGCCGGCGGCCATCGTCACCGGGTGTCCGGAGAAGGTGCCGGCCTGGAAGACGGGGCCGGAGGGGGAAAACCCATCGACGACGTGAGCTTTCCCACCGATCGCACCCACGGGGAACCCGCCGCCGATCACCTTCCCGAAGGTCGTCAGATCGGGGGTGACGCCGAACCTGCTCTGGGCACAGCCCAGCCCGCCGACGCGGAAGCCGGTGATCACCTCGTCGAAGATCAGGAGGGCGCCGTGGTCGCGGGTGATCTCCCGGAGGCATTCGAGGTAGCCGTCCTCGGGGTAGACGATGCCGTAGTTGGCCAGGATCGGCTCGGTCATCACGGCGGCGATCTCCTCGCCGTGTTCCTCGAAGACCTCCCGCATCGCGTCCTCGTCGTTGAACGGGACGGGGATCGTGTGCTCGGCGAACGACTGGGGGATCCCGGCCGAGGACGGCCTCGGGTTCTCGGCGTCGCCGTCGACCAGCGTCGACTCCTGGGCGCCGTGGTAGCCACCCTGCATGACGACGATCCGGTTCCGGCCGGTGTGTCCGCGCGCGAGACGGACCGCGGAGACGGTCGCCTCGGTACCCGAGTTGACAAAGCGGATCTTCTCGACGCTCGGGACGTGACGGACGACGAACTCGGCGAGTTCGACCTCGATCTCGGTCGGGGTGCCGTACATCGGCCCGCGGCTCGCGTGGCGCTGGATCGCCGCCTCGACCGGATCGGGGAGGTCGTGACCCAGGAGGAGCGGGCCGAGCCCCATCACCCAGTCGATATACCGGTTGCCGTCGGCGTCTACCACGTGGCCGCCGTCGCCTTTCGCGACGAAGAAGGGGTAGGGCTCGATCGCCGCCCGGACCGCCGAGTTGACGCCGCCGGGCATCACCGACAGCGCGCGGTCGTACAGCGCCCTCGAGTGCTCCTCGTTCATGCCCGGCCGTTGGCGGCCGGATGGCAAAGATGTACCGTACTGATCGACCAACACGATTCACCCGTCGGAGTCGACGGCCAAAGCTCGCCGAGGCCGACAGCTCACCCGTCGGAGTCGACGACGAAAAACCGTGTCGCGTCCGCAGACGCCGGTTCAGACCGCTCCGGGGCCGGTGTCTCCGGTGCGGACCTGGGTGGCGTCCTCGACGGGGAGGACGAAGATCTTCCCGTCGCCGGGTTCGCCGGTGTTGGCGCCCTCGCGGATCGCCTCGACGACGTCCTCGGCGGGGACGTCGGCGACGACGCAGTCGACTTTGATCTTCTGGTGGAGGTCGACCGAGTACTCCTCGCCGCGCCACTGGCCTTTCTTCGCCGGCTGGGAGCCCCGGCCGGAGACGTTGGTGACGGTCAGGGACGGAGCGCCGGCCTCGGCGAGGGACTGTTTGACCTCGCCCAGCCGGTCGGGGCGGATGATCGCGCTGACCATCTTGATCCCGCCGTCGTTCGGCAGGCCTCCGTCGGCCCGGACGTAGCCGCCGTCGGTGGCGAGCTCCGGCCGGCCGAACTCGGGGTAGGTGTCGACGCCGTGTTCGGAGACGTCGAGCCCGTCGCGCTCGTGTTCGGGGGTGACCCGGGCCTGGCCGATCGCCTTGAACGCACCCCAGACGGCGGCGGTTGCCAGCACCGTCCAGACGGTGATCACGGCGACGCCGAGGATCTGTGGGCCGAACGCGCTCGCCTCGATCGAGAGGATCCCGCCGCTGACGATACCGCCGCCGACGACGGTCGCACCGCCCGCGTTGGACCACAGCGGGTAGACGATGAGTCCGAGCATCCCGGCGCTACCGTGGACCGGAAACACCGCACAGACGTCGTCGATCTTGAGTTTCTTCTCGACAAAGCGAAAGACGATCGGGAGCTGTGCGCCGGCGAGGAAGCCGATCGCGATCGCACCCATCGGCGTGATGAGGTCCGTCGGCCCCGTGACGCCGACCAGGCCGGCGAGCATTCCGTTGGCGACGTACAGCGTGTCGACCTTGCCGTTGAGGTACAGCGAAACGGTCGCCGCACCGATCGCGCCCAGACCCATCCCGAGGGCGGTCACCGCGGCGACGCTCCCGACGTAGCTGAAGTCGTCGAGTGCGAAGGTTCCGGTGTCGATCACGGCTGCGGCGGTGCCGACGTTGAAGCCGAACCAGCCGAAACACAGCACCAGCGTGCCCAGCACGGCGAAGGTCATCGAGTGGCCGGGGATGACGTTCGCGGATCCGTCGTCGTCGTACTTGTCCATCCGGGAGCCAAGCACCCAGGCGGCGGTCAGCCCGGCGACGCCGCCGACGCCGTGGACGACCATCCCGCCCGCGAAGTCGGCGAAGCCGAGGCCGGCCAACAGCGGATCGACCCCCTCGGCCGCACCCGGTGCGTACCAGACCATCCCCGCGACGACCGGGTAGATCACCGCCGCCAGCAGGAACGTGTAGGCCACGTACGCGCGGAGTTTCGCCCGTCCGGCGACGGCTCCGGAGACGATCGTCGCGGCCGTCATCGCGAAGACGGCACTGAACAGCCACATCGCCCAGTCGAACGAGTTGGCGACCGGATCGCCGCCGAACATCGTCCAGGCACCCAGCTCGCCGCCGACCAGCACCGAGCCGACGTTGTTGGAGATGCCCATCCCGATCACGAAGAAGACGCCGATGCCGACCGCCCAGGTCAGCATGTTCTTCGTGAGCTGGTTGGCGACGTTTTTCGAACGGACCTGGCCGGCCTCGAGCATCGCGAAGCCCGCGTGCATGAAGAAGATCAGGAAGGTGACCGTCAGCGCCCACATCAGGTTCATCCCCGTCGCGAGCGACTCGAGGTCCGCGGCGGTCACCTCGAGGAGGACCGGCTCGATCACGCGATCACCCCGGCGCCGACGTCGACGCGGTTATTCGGTGAACGAACGTGTAAGTTTTCCCCTACTCCCTGTGCGTTTGGATTCATGTGCACGGTGGGGACGCATGGTTATCGTATATATAAGGTTTCGTGTTGTCGAACGTCTACATTCTATCGTGTGTAGATGATAAACAGGGAATATGGATACGATACAGACGATATAAGGCGTTTGATCGTCGAATGAACGGGAGGATTACGAGTGCAATCCGGACGGTCGTCCACTGCCGTTCGTGGGGTCGGCACGGAATGACGGCCCGTCCGGCGGCGTCGGCCCCGTTCGCCCCTCGCGCGCGGCAAGCGTTGCCACGACTCACTGTCGGGCGAGGCCGACTGGACACCCGTCGAGTTTTCGGCCGTCCCGATCCCCCGACGTGGTACGGCGCGGTGGATGGGTCCCGTGGGGGGGACAGCCACACGAGCCAGTTTGGGGACGAATCTAACCCGTTAAATGGGTCCGGGGAGTACGGGGGTGCATGCAGGTCAAATCGAGACACCACCTCCGCAGCGACGCCGTCTCGGAGCTCGAGTCGGCCATCTCGGAGAAACTCGGCGTCGAGCTGGAGGGCTCGACCTACGAACACGTCGAGTTCGAGGCGACGTCCTGGGAGGTCGTCCTGATCGACGGCGAGCCACGGGTCGCGAGCTTCGACGGTGAGCCGTTCCTGACCGTCAGGGGAGCGAACGCCTACGGACCCGAACGGGCGGTCGTCACCGTCGACGCCGGCGCCGTCTCGTTCGTCAGCAACGGCGCCGACGTGATGCGTCCGGGGATCACCGACGCCGACGAGGGGATCGAGTCCGGCGATCTGGTCGCGATCGCCGAGGAGACCCACGGGAAGGTGCTGGCGATCGGTCGGGCTCGCGTCGCCGGCGGGGAGATGGTCGGCGAGGAGGGGAAGGTCGTCGACTCGCTGCACCACGTCGGCGACGAGCTCTACGAGTTCACCGGCTGACCGGTCCGTCGAGCGGGTACTCCGTCATCGTCCGCTCCTACTCCACTCACGGCCCGTCCCAGGGCCGTTCACCGCCCGTCCCACCCCATTCACGCTCCATCCCAGCTCCACTCACCGCCCGTCCCAGCTCCGTTCGAGGACGGCGACCGACGCGAGCCCGACGAGTGCGCCGGCGGCGAGGGTGGGCCAGGCGAGGGCGTAGCCGCCGATATCGAGGGCGAGCCCGAACGCGACCGGCGAGACGACGGTCGTCGAGAAGCCGACGAACGACTGCACGGAGAGTGCCGTCCCGACCTGCTCGTCCTCGACGACCTCGGTGACGAGCGTCGATGTCGGCGCGCTGTCGACGCTCAGCAACGTCCCGTAGGCGAACAAGACGACGACGAGGACGGGCAAGGGCAGCCAGCCCAGCACGCCGAGTGTCGCGCTGATCGTCGCGCTGCCCGCGAGGCCGAGTCCGATCGCCCGTGTCCGGCCGATCCGGTCCGAGAGGGCACCACCGAGGACGTTGCCGACGCCGCTCATCGCGGTGACGACCCCGACGAGCAACCCTGCGAGGGTCGCCGAGCCGACCCCGAACGCACCGGTCCCGCCCGCCGCGAACGCCGGCGTGACGAGCAGAAAGGCGAGCAGCCAGTTGCGGGCGCCAAAGAGCTCCCAGTTGTGCCAGGAGTAGACGCTCACACAGGAGAGATACGCCCGGTTGCGAAACAGCGAGCGGTCGAACCCGGTGGAGTCGGATCGTGCCGTCCGATTCGGGCTGTCCTCGGCGAGCCCGAGTATCAACGCGGGCACCGCGAGCGCGCCGACGCTCGTGGCGGCGATCGCCGTCCGCCAGTCGATCGCGTCGGCGACGAGCGTCGCCGCGACGAACGAGAGCCCGCTGCTCAGCGAGAACGTGCCGACGTAGATCCCCATCGCCCGCCCGCGGACGTCAACGGGGTACCAGTCGCTGACAAACCGCATCCCGGGGACGTAGACGCCGGCGACGAACAGCCCGGAGAGGAATCTGAGGGCAGTTCCCGAGAGAAACCCCGTCGCGAACAGGGCAAAGGCGAGGCTGAACGCGCCGGTACCGGCCGCGCCGACAGCGATCACGAGCCGCGGGGAGCGTCGGTCCGCCAGCCGGCCCGCCGGGAGGATCGCGAGCAGGTAGCCGGCCTGGAACGCCCCGAAGATGATCCCCGCACGGGTACCCGACAGCCCCCACTCCTCGACGATCAGCGGCAGGACCGCCGAGTAGTTGAACCAGACGAGAATCGAGAGGAAAAGCGAGAGGGAGGCGACGACGAGCGCCCTGGTTCGTGGTTTCACGGCTCACTGCACTCGTCGCCGTGGCTTGAGGGTACGGACGCCGGCAGGCTGTGTTCGGGAGCAGACTGCCGGCGGGAACGCCGACGGGCGGCGATACCGAGGGAATCAGCGACTCATCGACCGCGCCGGGTTATCCGCCGAACGTTCGTGAGTGCGACGGCCACGGCGACGCTGAGGACCGCCACGCCCAGGAACACGACGCTTATGACGTTCACCTCCGGCGTGGCAGACCAGGCGATCTCCTCCCAGATGAACGTCGGGAGCGTCTGTGTCGCGGTGTCCTTTACGAACCAGGTGTAGACGAACTCGTTGAACGAGATGGTAAAGGCGAGCACCGCTCCGGCGACGATTCCCGGCATGATGTTCGGCAGGGTCACTTGCCTGAACGTGCCGAACTCGTTTGCCCCGAGGTCCTTCGCCGCCTCCTCTAGAGTCTTATCGAACTGGATGAACGTCGGCATGATGATCAGGAACGCGAAGGGGATGATCCGGATGACGTGTGAGAGTACGACCGACCAGAAGCCCGAACCGAGTCCGACAGATCCGAAAAACAGCGAGAGTGCGACCCCGACGACGACGAGCGGAACGATGATCGGCAGTGCTGCCAGCAGCTGGATCGTGTTCTTCCCCAGGAAGGTGTACCGATCGGCCGCGTAGGCAATCAGGGTGGCGATAACGACGGCCACCGGTGTCGCGATGAAGCTGATCTGGAGGGACGTCGAGAACGCTGCACGTGCGCCGTCGTTTTGCAGGAAGACGACGTACCACTCGAGGGTAAAGCCGTCCGGCGGAAACGTAAGCGAGCTCTGGTCGGCAAAGGACATCAACACGAGCACCCCGATCGGTGCCCAGAGGAAGACGAGAACGACCGTGATCAGCAAGTAGCCGGCGTGTGTTCCGTACCGTTCGACGACTCGCTCGAACGGCTTCAACGCGGCGTTGACGTTCATGCGGTCTCACCTCGTGTCAGTACGTTACCACCGAGAGCGA
>LKNG01000039.1 GCA_001564115.1 Natrialbaceae archaeon Tc-Br11_E2g8
CCGCTTGCGACCATGCGAGAGCACGTGCTCCTGATCGGTGGGGGCGGACGCGAACACGCCATCGCCCGCGCACTCGCCGACAGCGAGTGTGAGCTGTACGCCTGTGCCGGCAACCGGAACCCAGGGATCGCGGGGCTCGCGGCCGACTTCGAGAGCGTCACGGAGATCGACCCGGAGGCGGTCGTCGCCTACGCCGAGGAGGTCGGCGCGACGATCGCCGTCGTCGGCCCGGAGGCACCCCTCGCGGCCGGCGTCGCGGACGCCTTGGAGGCCGCCGGAGTGTACGCCTTCGGTCCCCGGGAGGCCGAGGCCCGGATCGAGACGGACAAGGCCTTCCAGCGGCGGTTCATGCTCGAACACGGCGTCCCGGGCTGTCCGGAGTTTCGGACGTTCGAGGATCCGGAGGCCGCCTGTGCGTTCGTCGACGAGTACGACGGCGACCTCGCGATCAAGCCCGCCGGACTCACCGGTGGGAAGGGCGTGAAGGTGATCGGCGACCAGGTCACCGCCGAGGAGGGGAAAGCGTACATCCGCGACTCCGAGTACGATCGACTCGTCCTGGAAGAGCGGCTGGTCGGCGAGGAGTTTACGATCCAGGCGTTCGTCGCCAACGGCGACGTCCGGACCGCGCCGGCCGTCCAGGACCACAAACGCGCCTACGAGGGCGACGAGGGGCCGAACACCGGCGGGATGGGGAGCTACTCCGACGCGGGCCGGGAGCTGCCGTTTATGACCGAAGACGACTACGAGGCGGCCGTCGACGTCCTCGAGGCGACCGTCGACGCCCTCGAGGGCTACAAGGGGATCCTCTACGGCCAGTTCATGCTCACCGCCGACGGGCCGAAGGTCGTCGAGTTCAACGCCCGCTTTGGCGATCCCGAGGCGATGAACACCCTCCCGGTCCTCGAGACCGACCTCCTCGACGTGCTGGTCGCGGCCAGAGACCGCGAGCCCCTGCCAGAGCTCTCGTTCGCCGACCGCGCGACGGTCTGTAAGTACGCGGTGCCCGCGGGCTACCCCACCGATCCGGAGGCGGGAGCGAGGGTGACGGTGGACGAGGCGGCCGTCGCCGGGGTCGCCGACGGGACCCGGGACGCGCTTTTGTACTACGCCAGCGTCGACGAGCGCGAGGACGGGATCTACACGACGACCTCCCGGTCGTTCGCCGTCGTCGGCGTCGCGGACTCGATCGCGGACGCCGAGGCGGTCGCCGAGGACGCCCTCGCACTCGCCGGCGAGGAGGGGTTGCGCGTCCGTCACGACATCGGCACCGAGGAGCTGCTCCAGCGTCGGATCGACCACGTGGACCGGCTTCGCGGGAACTGAACCCACGTCGGACCACTTTCCGAGGACTCACACGTCGGACTGCCCTCCGGGGGTCCACACAGTCGACCGTCTCCCCGACACCTCCCACACCCGACCGCCCTTGCACCCGACCGTTTTTGCCCGTCGGCCCGAACCTAGAGGGGGTGACCGGACCGTTCCCCGGGGCCGGAGCGGTCGGACGGTGACGCGTCTCCGTTCGGTTCCACGGCGCGGGTTCGGGGCGCTGGAGCCGACGCTCCGGCTGGCCGTCCACAGCAACCTGTTCATCTCGCTGTCGGCGACCGGCTGGGTCGTCACGACGGCCCTCCTCGTCGGGCTCGAACTCGAGGCCGTGGCGCTGTTTATCGTCTTCGCGGCGACGTTTTTCGTCTACAGCCTCAACCGGGTGACCGACATCGACGAGGACGAGTACAACGTTCCCGGCAGGGCGGCGTTCACGCGCCGATACGGACGGACCCTGCTCGTCGTCGGCGCCGCCGGCTACGCGCTGGCGGCCGCGCTCGCGATCGCCCTCGGACTGCCGCTGGTGGGTTTTCTCGCCTTGCCGCTCGTCGTCGCCGTGCTCTACTCGACGGCCAGGCTCAAACGATTGTTGCTCGTAAAGAACCTCGTGGTCGGCCTCGCGTGGGGGGTGATTCCCCTCGGCGTCGGCGTCTACTACGGCGTCCTCCGCCAGCCCGAAATCCCGGCGCTGGCCGTCTACGTGACCGCGGTCGTCACCGTCGCGGCGATCGTCTTCGACGTCAAAGACATCGAGGGCGACCGCCTGGAGGGGATCCGGACGGTCCCCAACCGTTACGGGACGGCAGTTACCAGGCGGGTAACGGCCGCCGCGAACCTCGCCATCGCGGCGGGACTCGTCGGCGCCGTCGGCGCCGGCGTCCTCCCGTCGGCGTTCCTGTGGCTGCTCGCGCTCAACCTCTATCTCGCCTGTTACATCCCGTTCGCCGATCCCGACCGTGGGCCACTCTACTACGGGTTCGTCGTCGACGGCGAACACCTCGCTCTGGCGGCCGTCGTCTACGCCGCCAGCGTCGCCGGGCTGGTGTGACTCCGGGGAGCGACGACATCGACGTTCCCCGACGGGGGTCCATCGCGGGGCCGACGTTCCCCGACGGGGGTCGACTGCGGGGCCAATATTCAAGGTCCCCGGTTCGGACCGTACGGACGATGATCGAACGCCGGGTGATCGAAGCGTGAGCGAACAGCGCCGTATCGTCGTCGGGGAGACCGCCGACGGACAGGCGGTGAACCTGCCGGTCGTCCAGCTGCTGACCGGCCGTGGCTTCATCACCGGGAAGTCGGGTTCGGGGAAGTCGAACACCGCCTCGGTGATCGCCGAGGAGCTACTCGAGGCCGGCTACCCCCTGCTCGTGGTCGACACCGACGGCGAGTACTACGGGCTCAAAGAGGAGTACGAGATGCTCCACGCCGGCGCGGACGAGGAGTGTGACATCCGGATCGGCCCCGAGCACGCAGAACAGATGGCCCGCCTGGCCCTGGAGGAGAACGTCCCCGTGATCCTCGACGTCTCCGGCTACCTGGAGGAGGACGTCGCCGACGAGTTGCTCCGGGAGACCGCGAGACAGCTGTTCGTCAAAGAGAAGAAGCTCAAGAAGCCGTTCTTGCTGGTCGTCGAGGAGGTCCACGAGTACATCCCGGAGGGCGGCGGCGTCGGCGAGACCGGGAAGATGCTGATCAAGATCGGCAAGCGCGGCCGGAAACACGGACTGGGCATCCTCGGGATCAGCCAGCGGCCCGCGGACGTCAAGAAGGACTTCATCACCCAGGCCAACTGGCTCGTCTGGCACCGGCTGACCTGGGACAACGACACCAACGTCGTCGGCCGGATCATCGACGCCGAGTACGCAGAGCGCGTCTCCGAGCTCGCGGACGGCCAGGCGTTCCTCCAGACCGACTGGGCCGACGGCGCGGTCAGGAAGGTCCAGTTTCGCCGCAAACGCACCTTCGACGCCGGCGCGACCCCCGGGCTCGACGACTTCGAACGGCCCGAGCTCAAGTCGGTCTCCGAGACCCTCGTCGACGACCTCCAGGAGATAAGCGAGCGAAAGCGCACGGAGGAGAGCCGGATCGAGGAACTCGAGGAGACCGTCGAGCGCCGGGAGGCCCGCATCGAGGAGCTCGAAGAGCAGCTCGCCTCCGCCCGGGACGTCTCTGAGGCCGCCAGCCGGATGGCCGAGGCGTTACGCGAGCCCGAGACGGTCCAGTCGGAGCTTCCCGGCGGGGGCGAGGAGCTCCGGCGGCTCCACGACGAGCTGCTCGACCTCGAGGCCGAACGCGACCGCCTGACCGAGACCGTAGCCGAGCGGGAGGCGACGGTCGAGGACCTAGAAGAGAAGCTCGAAACGCGAGAACGGCAACTCGAGGCGCTCTCGGCCCGCATCGAGGAGCTCGCGGCCGAAAACGACCGGCTGAACCGGACGATCGACTCCCTCGAGAGCCGGCTCGCCGACGAGGGCGCGACCGACATCCTCGAAGTGTCGGGTGACCCACTCGAGTTCGGCTACACCCCCCCGGAGCAGTCGGTCGTCGTCGACGACGGCGAACGGGCCGTCGAGGAGCTGTTCGCGCTGTCGGACGTGGACGAGCGGGTACGGCGGGCCGCCGACGGCTCGCAGTGTTCGGCCGACACCGCCCGCGAGGTCGTCTCGACGCTGGTCCGGGAGGGGCCGGGACGGGTCGAGTCGGTCGCCCGACGGGTCGGCCGGTCGACCGTCGCCGTCCAGGGGCTGCTCTCGGAGCTGCGAGGCGAGGGGATCGTCGACCGGACCGACGACGGTGCGTACGCGGCCGGCGACGAGCTGGTGGGGGCACTCCGGGCCGGGGGCGAGTAGCGGGGGCAGTCGACGCCCCGGGGACCGACCCGGGCGGTGGCGAGAGACGGGACCGACCCGGGCGACGGCGAGAGACGGAATCGAACCGGGTGACGGCGAACGATCGCCGCTGGGAGCTACGCGCTCGGCTTCGTTATCAGCGGCTCGTACTCCTCGTGTGCGAACGTCCCGAGGGTGGTGCCGTCGACCGTCCTGACGTGGCTGTAGAGCACGCCGGCCTCCTCGGCGGAGGCGACCATCCCGGCGGCCCGGCCCATGTCGTACCGACTCGCGAGCAGGATCGAGCGCTCGCCCCCGGGATCGAGAAACTCCGTGACGGCGTACATGTACGCCTCGATCTCGGTCCCGTAGACCAGATACTCCGTGAACGCCTCCTCGTCGAACGTCTCGGCGAACGCCGCCCCCTGCTCGTCGGGGACGATATGAAAGAGCCCGAACTCGTCGTGGTCGTTCATGTCCCTGCTCACGGTGTCGGTGTGGGCGGCCATCACCGTGAGCGTCTCCCAGCCGTCCGCACGCCTCTCGGTCGCGATCGTCTCCATCTCCGCTAGGGTCCGCTTCCAGGCCTCGGAGTGGATCCCGCGGGGATCCCGTAGCCGCTCCGTTCGGGGGTCTGATCCGCCGGTCATGTGCCGGTAGTCGGTCGGGAGCCCGTTAACGCTTTTCGACCGGCCGGCGCGAGCACGCCCGCGGCGGTCGGGGCCGTGTCACGCCGTTTGCCCCCCTCGGCCCCGGGGAACGAGCCTCACCCCCCGTTCGTCTCCTCCAGAACGAGTCTCACCCGTCGTTCGCCTCCTCGCGGCTCTCTGTCCGCTCGCGGGCGCGTCCGATGGCGCGGACGCGCTCGTCCCGACGACGGATCGCCTCCGCGAGGGATTCCTCGTAGTCGTGGAAGCCGGCGCCGGCGGCGACGCCGGTCTCCCCGCGGGCGATCCGGTCGTCGAACGCCGGTCCGGCCTCCGTCGCGGTCGAGAGATGCGGGTAGAGGTCGTCGGCGACGTCCCGGAACAGCTCGAGCCCGGAGAGATCGGCGGTTTCGAACGGGCCGACCGCGGCCGTCCGGAGGGCGTAGCCGTCTCTCACCGCGCGTTCGACGTCCTCGACGGAGGCGACGCCGTCGGCCACCAGCTGGGTACACTCCCGGAGGACCGCAAACTGGATCCGGTTCCACACGAAGCCGGGGACGTCGCGTTCGACCACGATCGGCTCCCGGCCGACCCCCTCGACGTATCCGGCCGTCCGGTCTATAACGTCGGTCGACGTCTCCGCGCCGCGGACGACCTCGACGAGCGGTAGCAGGTACGGCGGGTTCCACCAGTGACAGCCGACGACCCGTTCGGGGTCGGGGACGAACGTCCCGAGCTCCGTGATCGGGATGCCGGAGGTGTTCGAGGCCAACACCGCGTCGTCGGGTGCGGCCCCGGCGACGGTCTCGAAGACCGCCCGCTTGCGCTCGCGATCCTCCGAGACCGTCTCCAGGACGAACTCCGCGTCGGCCACGCCGTCGGCGGCGTCGAGGCTCCGTTCGATCCGTTCGGCGGGGGACGCCGACGCCGCGAGCAGCCCCTCCGCCCGCAGGAACGCGGTCGCGTCCGCGATCGCCCCCTCCGCGTCCGCGAGATTCGACTCCCGGTGGTCGATCAGCGTCACCGCGACGCCGTGGCGGGCGAACTGGACCGCGAGCCCGGCACCCATCGTCCCCGCGCCGACGATCGAGACGGTCGAAGGTGGATCGGCCATATCCGGTCTGGACGCCCCACCCACAAAACGACACCGACGGTGTCCCGTCGGAACACTTATCTGAACGAACGCACAATCGTCTCACGATGTCCGAAACCGCGGATCGGCTCCGGCGCTATCTCGAAGACGAGCTCGAGGAGTGTCGGAGCGAGGACCTCCGGCGCCGGCTCGCGGAGCTCGACGACCTCGAGGCGGTGCTGGACGACGGGGTCGTCGCGGACGACGTCCGCACGCTGTCGGCGCTGGGCGACGGGACGCGCTACCGGCTCGTCCGGCTGCTGGTCGAGGCGAGCGGGGAGCTGTGTGTCTGTGAGATCACGCCGCTGGTCGAGGTCAGCGACAGCGCCGTCAGCCACGCGCTCTCGACGCTCGCGGAGGCCGGCCTCGTCGAGAAGCGAAAGGACGGCCGGTGGCGCAAGTACCGCGCGACCGACCGGGCGAAGGCCTTACTCACCGTCCTCGACGGCTCGCGTTGAGGGGACACCGGTCCTCGGCCGGTTGTCAAAGGGCCACAGTTATATATGAGCAGACGTTCAATCGAGGTACGATGAGCGAGCACGAGCACGGGCCGGACTGTGGCTGTCCGGACTGTGGCGATCCACGATCGATGGACTTTCTCGATAAGTACCTCACCGTCTGGATCTTCGCCGCGATGGGGATCGGCGTCGGCCTGGGCTACGTCGCGCCGGGGATCGTCGAGCCGATCCAGGAGTATCACCTCGTCGAGGTCGGCCTGATCGCGATGATGTATCCGCCGCTGGCGAAGGTCAACTACGGCCAGCTGCCGCGGGTGTTCAGCGCCTGGCGCGTGCTCAGTCTGAGCCTGCTCCAGAACTGGCTGATCGGGCCCACGCTGATGTTCGCCCTCGCCGTGATCTTCTTCAGCGGGCTCGTCCCGCCGTTTCCGGCCCACCCCGAGTACTTCCTCGGGTTGATCTTCATCGGGATGGCCCGCTGTATCGCGATGGTGCTCGTCTGGAACGACCTCGCGGACGGCTCCAGCGAGTACGCCGCCGGCCTCGTCGCGTTCAACAGCGTCTTCCAGATCCTCACCTACGGCGTCTACATCTGGCTTTTCGCGCTGTTTCTGCCTCCGGCACTCGGCATGGACGCGCTCGTCGCCGGCATCGGCACGTTCGACGTCACGATCGAGCAGGTGTTCTGGGCGATCGCGATCTTCCTCGGCATCCCCTTCGCCGGCGGGATCCTGACCCGGCTGGGCGGCGTCCGCTCGAAGGGCGAGGAGTGGTACGAAGAGGAGTTCGTCCCGAAGATCAGCCCCGTCACCCTGATCGCCCTGCTTTTCACCGTGATCGTGATGTTCGCGACCCAGGGTGAGAACATCCTGGCCCGGCCGACCGACGTCCTCTGGATCGCCGTCCCGCTGACGATCTACTTTATCGTAATGTTTCTCGTGAGCTTCGCGATGGGGCGTGGCATCGGCGCGGATTACTCGACCACGACGGCGATCGGCTTCACGGCGGCCTCGAACAACTTCGAGCTCGCGATCGCCGTCGCCGTCGCCGTCTTCGGCGTCGGCTCCGGCGTCGCGTTCGCGACCGTCATCGGGCCGCTGATCGAGGTACCCGTCCTGCTCGCGCTGGTCAACGTCGCGGTCTACTTCCAGGGGAAGTTCGACTGGGGCGGCTACGACACCGACCAGCTGCCGAGTACGGCACCGGCGGGCGAGGACGTCCCCCCGTCGCGAACCGACGACGACTGATCGCCCATGACGACGAACACGCTACTGATCCCGACCGACGGCAGCGAGACGGCCGAGGCCGCAGCGCGACGGGGGTTCGACCTCGCCGACGCGCTCGGGGCGAGCGTTCATCTCCTCTCGGTCGCCGACAGCAGCGTCGCCACCGGCACGGGCTACTCGGGGGACTCGGCGTCGGTCCGCGAGCGGCTCCGGGACCGGGCGAGCGCCCGGGTCGCTTCGCTCCGCGAGGTGGCCGCCGACCGCGGGCTGGAGGTCACCGGGGGAGTCCGCGAGGGGATCCCCGCGAAGGAAATCGTCGACTGCGCCGACGAACGCAGGGTCGACGCCGTCGTCGTCGGAACCGCCGGCCGTGGGGGCGTCGCGCGTGCGATCGTCGGCAGCGTCGCGGACAAGGTCGTCCGGACCGCCTCGGTCCCGGTCGTGACGATCACCCCGACGGCAGCCGAACACGAGGGCGGATTCGACTCGCTGTTGCTCCCGACCGACGGCAGCGAGCGGGCGACGGTCGGCGTCGCTCGCGGGCTCGACCTCGCCGACGCGCTCGGGGCGAGCGTCCACCTCCTCTCGGTCGCCGACGCCGCCGTGGAGGGCGCGCTCGCCGCCGTCTCGGAGGACGACGCCGTCGACCTCGCGGCGCACGCCGAACGGCGTCTCGAACCGGTCGCGGCGGACGCACGGGAGCGGGGTCTCGAGGTCGTCACGACGGCGGCGACGGGCGATCCGGCGGCGGTGATCGTCGACCACGCCGAGGAGGCCGACCTGATCGCGATGGGGACCGCCGGTCGTGGCGGGTTCGAGCGAGCGGTCCTCGGCAGCGTCGCCGACGAGGTGATTCGAACCGCGACGGTGCCCGTCCTGACCGTCCGGTCGGACGGACCGATCCGAGCCGGGGACTAGGGCCCTCCACGCGGCTCAGATCCCGAAGACGACTTCCATCACCAGCGAGGCGAGGAGGACGAAGATCGCCCCGAGAAAGAGCTTCGCCGGCGGGCGAAGGCGTCGAGTGGGTGGTGGCGGCCGCATCCACCGCAACGGGGGCAGCGACCGGACGATCGCCCGGAACCGCGTCGGTTCGGCCGTCCCGGGGAGGCTTCGACCGCGCTCGTCGGCGTCCTCGACCGACCGCGGCCAGAGCCGGACCGTCGCGTACGCGAGCAGCGTCCAGCCGCCGACGAAAAGCAAGACCTTCGCCCGGACGAGCCCGCCGCCGGTCGCGACGCCGACGACGACGGCGGCGACGACGGCGACGGCGGCGACCGCGAGCGCGTAGCCGACCGCGTCGGCCCACACGCGCACCCGGAGGCGGACCGACGACATCCTCACTGGCGGGCGTCGAGCACCCGATCCGGCTCCCGGTAGCCGTCGGCGTGTCGGTGACAGAAGCTCCTCCGGCCACCCTCGCCGACGGCGTGGAGCTCGGGTTCGGCCGGCGTCCCCTCGCCGTCACAGACGCTGCCGAACTCCTCGGCGAGCCGCGCCAGGGCCCGTCGTTCGTCGTGATCCGCGGCGTGGTCGATCACCTCGTCGATCGCCGTCCGGACCTCCGGGGGGAGCTCGAGGTCGCCGAACAGCTCCTCGCGGGTCTCCTCGATGGCGCCAAAGCGCGTCTCCTTCCCGAGGCGAGCGCGGAGCCGCTCGCGGACGGATCGCTCCGCTCGCTGTCGTTCCCGGAGGACCTCCCGGAGCGTGTTGATCGCCGTCCAGAGCTCGTCGTCTAAGTTCTCGTACCGATCCGGGCGGATCCGTGCCGGACAGCGGGTGCTGAACGGACAGCCCGACGGCGGGTAACGGGGGTTCGGCGGCGTCCCGTGGAGGGTGATCCGCTCGCGGTCGTTCGTCGGATCCGGCTCCGGTATCGCCGACAGCAACGCGTGGGTGTACGGGTTCGCCGGGTCGGTGAAGAGCTCCTCGGTCGGGCCGATCTCCATGATGTGGCCGAGATACATCACCGCGACCCGATCGCAGATGTGGCGGACGACCGAGAGGTCGTGGGCGATAAAGAGGTAGGTCAGGCCGAACTCCGCCTGGAGGTCCTCGAGGAGGTTTATGATCTCCGCCTGGACGGAGACGTCCAGTGCGCTTACCGGCTCGTCGAGCACGACGAACTCCGGTTCGAGCGACAGCGTCCGGGCGATGCCGATCCGCTGGCGCTGACCCCCCGAGAACTGGTGGGGGTACCGGTAGTAGTGTTCCGGACGGAGGCCGACGGCGTCGAGCAGCTCCCTGACGCGCCGGCGGCGCTCCTCGGGGCTCCCGCGCTCGTGGACGTCGAGTGGCTCGCGGACGATCTCGCCGACCGTCAGCCGGTCGTTGAGACTCGAGTCGGGATCCTGAAACACCATCTGGGCGTTCCGTCGCCACTCGTAGAGCTCGTCGCCCCGGAGGGTCGTGACGTCGACGCCGTCGAACCGGACCTCGCCGGCGGTGGCGTCCTCGAGCTGGATGAGCGTCCGGCCGAGGGTGGTCTTCCCGCAGCCGGACTCCCCGACGAGCCCGAGGGTCTCCCCGCGGTGGATGTCGAAGGAGACGCCGTCGACCGCCTTCACCGGCGTCCCGCCGAACAGCCCGCCGCCCTCGTAGTAGGTCTTCAGCTCGCGCACTTCGACCATCACCTCGTCCGTCGTCGTCGGCCGGTCGGCCGACAGGCGTTCCTGGCTCATCCGTCGCCTCCGTGGGTTCGTTCGCGGTGGTGGTCGACCGCGGCCGTCCGTGACAGCTCCTCGGGGTACAGCAGGCAGGCCGCGGCGTGGTCGTCCCCGTCGCCGACGGACACGGCCTGTGGGTGGACCGACTCGCAGGCCTCGAAGGCCTCCGGACACCGCGGGGCGAACCGACAGTACGTCGCCGGCTCGTTCGGCGTCGGCACGTTGCCCTCGATGGTCTCGAGCCGGTCGCCGGTCTGCCGGCCGGGGATCGAGCGGAGCAGCCCGCGGGTGTAGGGGTGTTTCGGCTCGTCGAACAGCGCCTCGACGCCGGCGGTCTCGACGATCTCGCCGGCGTAGACGACGTTCACCCGGTCGGAGACGTTGGCGATGACGCCCATGTCGTGGGTGATAAAGACGATCGCGAGGTCCCGACGCTCCTGGATCTCCGCGAGCAACTCGAGGATCTGGGCCTGGATCGTCACGTCCAGGGCCGTCGTCGGCTCGTCACAGATGAGCACCTCCGGCTGGCAGGCCAGCGCCATCGCGATCACCGCCCGCTGGCGCATCCCGCCGGAGAACTGGTGGGGGTACTCCTCGACCCGCCGGCCGGCGTCGGGGATGCCGACGTCCTCGAGCAGCCTGGCCGCCTCCCGTGTCGCCTCCGCGCCGCGGAGCCCGCGGTGGAGCCTGAGCGCCTCGACGATCTGGTTGCCGACGGTGTAGACGGGGTTCAGACTCGTCAGCGGGTCCTGGAACACCATCGCGATCCGCCCGCCGCGTATGAGCCGCTGGGGTTCGCCGTCGAGTCGGCTGATCTCGACGAAGCCGTCGGTGATGGTCTCGGGCTCGTTCGGCTCTCCCTCGGTGACGAACACGCAGTCGTCCCCGTCGGCCAGGCCGAGCCCGTCGGCGTACCCCGCGGCGACGACCTCCGCGACGGGCACGTCCCTGGGGTCGTCGTAGCCGAACGTCTCGGGGGTCGCGTCGATCCGGTCGAGCAGGTCGGCCGGCTCCACGGAGGGGTCGGTCAGATCGGCCGTCCGGCCGGGGAACCGGGAGGCGTACTCCCGGACGGTCTCGAGGTGTCGAAACCGGATACTGCTCCCGCGTAACACGCGTCCCGGCCGACCGACGAGCCCCATCAGCGAGCGGGCCGTGACGGTCTTGCCGGAGCCGCTCTCGCCGACGATGCCGACGGTCCGGCCGGGCACGACGTCGAAGGAAATGCCGTCGACCGCCCGGATCGTCTCCTTCTCGGTGAAGAAAGCGGTCTGCAAGTTCCGGACCTCGACGATCGGACTCCCCTCGCGGTCGGCGGTCGACTCGGGGCCCATCAGACGCCACCCCCGGTCGTCGCGCCGCCGGTCTCCTCGCCCTCGCCGACGTCGGCCTCCGGATCGATCGCGTCGCGCAAGGCGTCCCCCAGCGCGTTGAAGGCCGTCACCACGAGCACGATCATCAGTCCGGAGATCGTCGCGACGTGCCAGGAGGAGGTCGCGATGTACGGCTGGCCCTGGTCGATCAGTCGGCCCCACTCGGGGGTCGGCGGGCTGATGCCCAGCCCGAGGAACGTAAGCGCCGCGGTGAAGATGATCACCGACCCCAAAAGCAGGGAGGCGTAGATCATGATGTAGCCGGCGATGTACGGCGACATGTGCTTTCTCATGGTCGTCGTCGGTCGCTGTCCGTAACTCTTGGCCGCGTCCACCCACTCCTGTTCGGCCACCTGCAGGGACGGTCCCCTGATCGCCCGCCACATGCCGGGCCAGAAGACGAACGCGAACACGAGCGCCAGCAACAGCCCGCCGTCGAGTGGATCCGCCAGCGGGTGGTTGCCCTCGCTGAAGATGACCGAGATCAACATCACGAGCAGGAAGGCGGGAATCGAGATGATGGTGTCGCTGGCGACGACGGTCAACACGTCGGCTACCCCCTTGTAGTAGGCCGTCAGCAGGGAGAGGACGACGGCGATGAACGCACCGAGGCCGATCGCCGTCAGGCCGATGATCAGCGACGTCCGCGCGCCGAACGCGAGGTTCGTCAGCAGGTCCTGTCCCCGCGGCGTCGTCCCCAGCGGCGCGAACCGATCGTACTGGTCGTAGCTCAGCGGCGCGACGGTGTGTTGACCGTCCGAGCGGGTGTTGATGTTGGCGGCGCCGTGGGTGATCGAGGCGACCTCGCCGTCCTCGCCGAGATACTCGAACTCGTGTTCGTACGGCTGGTAGATGTTCGCCTCGGCCGGGACCGGACTGATCGCGGGCGCCCACAGCGCGAGGACGACGAAGCCGATCACGATCGTGAGCCCGAACAGCCCCCAGTAGTGGTTTCGCAGCCGGCGGACGGTGTCGTCGCGGGGCGTCCAGTCGGCCTGCCGGTAGTGACGCCGGTAGCGGTCGTACCCCGACCACGCCCAGACGAGACACGCGAGCGCGTACGCGAAGACGACGGCCGTCCGGATCGCCCAGGCGACCGCGGGCGAGAGCCCGAGGAAGGTGCCCTCCCAGCCACCGCCCGGCGTCCGGTGGCCCTGGTTGGGGATCGTCTCCGGGCTCGTCAGCGTCGGGATCGACGCCGCGACCGACTCGAGCAGCCACGCGGCGACCTCGAGTTCGAACCGGAGGATCGAGCCGGCGGGGGTAAACGCCAGCGCCGACGCGACGGCCGCGAGGACGGCGGTTACGGCCAGTCGCTCCGCGTACGCCTCGCGTTTGCGGCTCCAGCCGAGCTCCAGCCGGTCGACGATCCGCCACGGGGCGAGCCGGACGAGGACGGACGCGACCACGAAGAGCACGACGAGCGCCGTGAGATCCTGTGCGAGAAAGCCGGCCAGCGAGCCCGCGGTGTCGGCGACGTTCCCGCCGACCCAGCCCGGGATGGCCACGATCCCGTCGAAGGCAAACCGGAGCCCGGCACCGAGCGAGAGCGCCCAGCCGAGAAACCGGCCGAACTCGAGAGCCAGCAGGACGAGGCCGGCACCGAGCCAGGGGAGTGCCGGCCCCGGCCGGTCGGCGACCCGTTCGACGAGCGTCCTGTCGTCCTCGATCGGTCCCCCGCTCATCGTTCGTACCCCACGCGCGGATCGATGATGGTGTAAAGCAGGTCCTGGAGGATGTTCAGGAAGATGATGATGAGCGTGAACATGAACAACAGCGCGCCCGCGAGGGGGAGATCACCCTGGATGACCGCCTGGAAGAAGATCCGGCCGAGGCCGTTGATATTGAAGATGACCTCGACGATCACCGAACCGCCGATGAGCAAGAACGCCTCGTTCGAGATCACCGGCACCAGCGGGATCAACGCGTTCCGGAAGACGTGTTTCCAGACGATCACGCGGTCGGTCAACCCCTTCGCTTTCGCCGTCTCGACGTAGTTCGCGTTCGCGGTCTCGAGCATCGCCGTGCGGCCGATGCGCAACTCGGCGGCGATCGAGGCCGAGCCGAGCACGATCGCCGGCGGCAGGATCAGCTTGATGTCGACGGCCAGCGCGCCCCAGTCGACGGCCGTCGGCATCGGGAGGCCGACGGGCTCCCCCCAGCGTAGAAAGTCGAGATCCGGCGTGCCGGTGATACTCCGGAGCTCGGGGCCGAGGGCGTACCAGTCGAAGCCGAACCACCCCCCACCCTGGGTCTGGCGGAGCCCGGCGAGCAACATCACACACAGCCAGAAGTTCGGCATCGCCTGCCAGACGATCCCGCTCACGGAGGCGACGTAGTCCCCCCAGCTGTTCGGGTTGAGCCCGGCGTAGAAGCCAAGCGGAATCCCGATGAAAAGCGGGAGCAAGATCGCCCAGAAGCCGAGCCAGAGGGTCGGCGGTGCGGCGCCGGCGATGACCGACGTGACCGGCCGATCGGCCTGGACGACCCACGACTGGCCGTCGAGGGTCAACAGGTCGGTCGCGAACATCACGTACTGTTCCCACAGCGGCGCGTCGAGGCCGAGACGCTCGCGCATCGCCTGGGCGTCGGCGCCGGAGGCCTCCGGGCCGAGCCGCGCGGCGACCGGATCGAGCGGCCCCAGCCGGAGCATGATAAACAGGAACGTGATGACCAGAAACAGAACCGGTACCGTGAGCAGGAGCCGTTTGAGAAAGTACTCCCAGCGGCTCATGCTCTTCGTTTCCTCGTGTTAGGCGGTTCAACGGACATGTACTCGCTCGATGTGGCGACGATGTCGGCGGTTCGTATCTACCGAACTAAAACCGATCGAATCCGGCTGTCGGATCGATCGACGGCTACGCCAGCTCCTCGAGTTCGACCTGCCAGTCGAGGTAGTAGCCGGTGGCCTCGGCCGGCATCAGCTCCGTCTCGGTGTTTTTCGGCTCGAAGCCGAAGTGTCCGTAGGCGACGCTCTCCCAGCTCCAGATCCACCCCAGCGAGTACATCTCGAGGTCGCCGTCCTCGCCGCGGTCGATGAGCGTGCCGAACGGCGCCTCTTCGATGTCGAAGTCGACGCCCGTGCCGGCGAGTTTCGACTGGGTGAGCTCCGCGGCCTCCTGGAACGCCTCGTCCTCGTAGGTCGTCAGCGTCAGCTCGAACGGATCGTCCTCGGTGATGCCGTCGGCCTCGAGGACGTCGCGTGCGGCGTCGCGGTCGGTCTCGTTCGGCGAGTACGGCCACTCGTCGACGTACGCCTCGTAGCCGTCGGGGCCGGTCGGCCACAGCCCGGGCGGGGTGAAGCTGAACGCCTCGACGCCCCGGCCGGCGAAGATCTCTTGGACCAGCTCCTCGTGGTCGGTGACGTACGCGACTGCCTGTCGGACCGGCCGCGGCACGTTCCGGGCGTTGAACGCGAAGTAGAACGTGCTCAGCTCGGGGATCGAGAGGTAGTTCGCCGTCTCGTCGTTTTCGAGGGGGCCGTAGGTTCCGGCCTCCCGTCCCCGGTCGTCGGTCTCGGCGTCGATGAGCTCGGGCTCGTACTGGGGGGTCGGGATCGGGAAGATGTCGGCGTTTCGCTCCATCGCGTAGGTGAAAATCGCCTCGTCGTCCTCGATGATCTCCCAGTGGACGGAGTCGACGTCGGCGACCTCGCCGTGGTAGTCGTCGTTTCGCGTGACCCGGACCTCCTCGTCGACGTCGAAGAAGTCGAACTCGAACGGACCGGTGCCGTTTGCCATCTCCGTTGCGAACTCGTCGTACTCGACCTCTCCGTCGTAGCCCGGGATGTCGCCGACGATCCCCTCGGGGACGACGGCGAAGCCGTCGTAGGTGAGGATGTCGAGAACCGCCGGATTCGGTTCGGCGATCTCCATCTCGAAGGTGTACTCGTCGACGACCTCGAGCCCGAGGGAGTCGGGGTCGACGCCGAACGGGCCGACGCCGTCGTCCTCGTCGACCTCGTGGGCGAGCCCGAGGAAGCCGGCCGTCCCGAGGATGAAGTTCGCCCGCTCGCTGTTCGGCGAGAGCGCCAGCCGTTCGAGCGAGTAGACCACGTCGTCGGCGGTCAGCTCGCTGCCGTCGTGGAACTCGATTCCCTCCTCGACGGTGAACGTCCACTCGAGGCCGTCCTCGGAGACGTCGAACTCCGAGAGCAGCTGGTTTTCGAGCTCGGCGACCCCGTCGGGGTAGTGGGTCAGCGTCTCGTAGAGCTGGGCGATGACCCAGCTGGAGGCCGTGTCGGTCGAGGTGATCGGATCGATCTCGGAGAACGTCGAGTTGATCAGGTTGAGCTCGGTGTCGTTCTCGACCGTCGTCTCGTTGAACTGCTGGTGGTGTCCGCCGAGGACGCCCGTCCGCGGGACGTCAACCCAGTCGTACCAGAACCGCTCCTCGAGGTTGTGATACAGCGGCATCAGGATCATATCGTCCCTGACGGCTTCCTCGATCTCGATGTAGGCTTCGTCGCGGACGTCCTGATCCTCCGGATCGGGGTTCGCCTCGACCCGTTCCCAGGCGGCCTGTGCCTTGTCGGCGTTGCTCATCTCCGCGTCGTCATCGTCGTCGCCGTCGTCGGTGTCGTCGCCGTCATCGTCGTCGTCGCCGGGGACTTCGTCGTCGTCGAG
>LKNG01000040.1 GCA_001564115.1 Natrialbaceae archaeon Tc-Br11_E2g8
AGCCATCGCAACAGTCTCACCTGCGCTATATTACAACTAGGTGTATGTTATAACGAGCTTCCTTTCACTACGCTGCCACCAAACGTGCCGAAATTTACGGCCCCGCGTTGGACGTGGTGGACGCCATCACCGTTCCCGCCTGGCTCAGCAGCATGATCAGCGTGAACAGCGCGCCGATCATTCGGGGGTGCTCTGCGAGGTACGCCTTCATGTCGTCGGTTGCGGACATCACAGTACAACAGTTATAGCCTGTGGTATTAAATCTATCTTATATGTTCTTATGGATTAACGTAGAATAGATCGAATAGAAGTTCGTCCCCAGAATCGTTCTCACTCGCTGATACGGCCACAAAGCTTAATAAAGTTAAGGGTGGACCGGCGGCTCAGCCCGTCTTCGGGTCGTTCAGACGAGATCGATGCCGAGCCGTCGGGCGATCTCGTCGGTCGTCGGGAGGGTACGGAGCGGAGGTCACGGGCGCGTGACCAGAGGGCGGAGTCCGCCGGCTAGGGTCGGCTACCGGCCCGAAAAGACGCGCGTGCGAACCGCGATCAGAAGTCGTGGTCGGGGTCGTCCTCGACGGCCCGTTTCATCGACTCCCGTCGGGATTTGGCGTCCCGACCGGTCGCCTCGAGCAGGAAGTCGTTTTTCGCGTCGACGGCGTCGGCGGCGGCCTCCAGCTCGTCGGGGCCGAGTTCGGTCGGGTCGCGCTCGTGGAACTCGACGGCGAGCTTGTCCTTCTTGCCCGAGTACTCGACGGCACCGACGACGATCCGCTCGAAGACGGGGTTTTTCGGCTCGCCGACGACGTAGAGGTCGCTGCCTTTGAACTCCTCCGTACCGGTGATCGATCCGAAATACTCCTCGACGGTGGCCTCCATGTCGGGGATCCGTTCCTCGAGATACTCCCCACGGCGCATCTTGTACTCTTTCATGCCCGGGAGAAACACGGGCGCGCGCTTACCTCTTTTCATCGCTCGCAAGGTCCCGTGCTCGAGCATCGACGACCGTCGAGTAAGTATACCAAGTGGATACACATAAATACCAACACACTCTGTGATGAGACAATCCCGGCATGCTGGACCTCGAGAACGACGGGATAACCGAGGGCTCGATCCCGAAGGCGCTGCTCGTGCTCGCAGCGCCGCTTTTGGTCCAGAACCTCGTCCTCGTCGCCCAGCAGGTCGTCGACGTCTTCTGGCTCGGCCGCCTCGGGGGCGAGGCCGTCGCCGCCGTCGGGTTGAACTTCCCGATCCTGGGACTGCTCTCGACGGTGGCGATCGGCACCTCCGTGGGCACCCAGGTCCTCGTCTCCCAGCGAGTCGGTGCCGAGAACCCGACGGCCGCCCGCCGTGGCGCGGCCAACGGTGCGGTCGTCGGCGTCGTCGCCGGGCTGCTCGTCGGTTTCGTGACCGTCCTGTTCGCCCGGGAGATCGTCGGCGTCTTCGGTGCCGAACCCGCGGTGACCGAGATGGCCGGCAGCTATCTGTCGGTCTACGCGCTGGCGATGCCGATACTCGCCACCAGCGACGCCTTCGAGGGGGCGTTCGTCGGCTGGGGAGACTCCCGGGCAGTGTTGTACGTCAACGTCGTCGCCGTCGGGCTCAACGTCGTCCTCGATCCCTTCTTCATCTTCGGCTGGGGGCCGTTCCCCGAACTCGGCGTCGCCGGCGCGGCGCTGGCGACAGGCGTCGGTTTCGCCGGCGGCCTCGCGCTGGCCGTCGGGATGGCGGTGCGCGGACGGGACGGCTTTCGCCTCGATCGGGAGGTGCTCGTCCTCCGACGGGCCGACATGGGGGAGGTGATCGAGATCGGCTGGCCGACGGCGGGCCAGCACGTCGGCGCACAGTCCGCTCGCGTGGTTATGGTCGCCGTCGTCGTCGCCGCCGGCGGCTCGGCCGCGCTGGCCGCCTACACGATCGGCGCCCGGGTCGCGACCGTGGCGTTCGTCCCCGCGATCGGCCTCCAGCAGGCCGCCCAGAGCGTCGTCGGCCAGAACCTCGGCGCCGAACGACCCGCCCGCGCCCGCGAGGCGACCTGGACTGGCGTCGCGATCGCGGCCGGCGCGCTGGCCGTCGTGGGGGCGATCCAGTGGCTCGTCCCCGACGCGTTGACGTACCTCTTCGTCCCGGACGCGAGCCCGGCTGAGCTCGCGTACACCGTCGCCTACCTCGAGATCCTCGCGTACGGCTACCCTGCGATCGGCGCGACCTACCTCCTCCAGGCCGGGTTCAACGGTGCGCGTCGTACCCGAACGAGCATGATCGCCACCTTGCTCCAGTACTGGGGCGTGCGGCTCCCGATCGCCGTCGGCGGCGTCTACCTCCTCGGCTGGGGAGTCCTCCCGGTCTTCTGGGCCGTGACACTCTCGAACGTCGCCGCCGCGATCGGGCTGGCCGTCTACTACCGACACAGAGCCGCCGACGGAATGAACGTCCGGGCGGCACGGGAGGCCACTGCGTCCGCAGGCGGCGACTGACACCTTGCCGTAGCCGACGTCTTCGGACGCGAAACGCGACGACCGTCACCGGCAGTCTGGGGTGCTTTTGAGGACCGAGCACCGAACGGATCCCATGGACCGAAAGGAGTTTCGCGACCTCGCCACGCCAGCCGAGGCCCGGGAGGCGATCCGCTCGCTCGCCCTCGAGGCCGGCACCGAACGCGTCCCACTCGCCGAGGCCCGCGGACGGGTTCTCGCCTCGCGGATCGACGCCGAACTCGACGTTCCAGGTTTCGACCGTTCGAGCATGGACGGCTACGCGCTGCGCGCGCGGGACAGCTTCGGGGCCGACGAGGCCGAGCCCGCCAGGCTCGCCGTCGTCGGCGAAGTCCACGCCGGCGTCGAGCCCGACGTCGAGGTCGGTGCGAACGAGGCCGTCGAGATCTCGACCGGCGCGGTGATGCCACCGGGAGCCGACGCGATGGTTCCGGTCGAACGGACCGATCGCGTCGGATCCGGCTCGACCGACCGGACGAACGGGGAGGCCACGAGTACCGAGGACGGAGACGTGCTCGTCAGGACGAGCGTCGCGCCCGGCGACAACGTCATGTTCGCGGGGGCGGACGTCGCCGCCGGCGAGCGCGCACTCGGCCCCGGAACCTGGATCACCCCCCGGGAGATCGGACTGCTGTCGGCGCTGGGGATCGAGGAGGTGCCCGTCCGGGTGCGGCCGCGTGTCGGCATCGTCTCGACGGGCGACGAGCTCGTCAGGCCCGGCGAGGAGCTCACCAGCGCTCGCGGGCAGATCTACGACGTCAACAGCTACACGATCGCCGCGGGCGTCGAGGACGCCGGTGGCGAGGCGGTCGTCTACCCACACGCCGGCGACGACGTCGCGGAGATGGAACGGATCCTCCGGGAGGCGGCCCAGGAGTGTGAGCTCGTGCTCTCCTCGGGCTCGACGAGCGCGAGCGCCGTCGACGTCATCTACCGGGTGATCGAGGAGCGAGGCGAACTACTGCTCCACGGCGTGAGCGTCAAGCCAGGCAAGCCGATGCTCGTCGGCCGGCTCGCCGACTCCGCGTACGTCGGCCTCCCCGGCTACCCCGTCTCGGCGATGATGGTGTTCCGGACGTTCGTCTCGCCGGCACTCCGGGAGGCCGCCGGTCTGCCCGCCGCGGCGACCGCGAGCCGGGAGGGGTCGATGGCCGTCCGGGAACGCTCGGAGGAGGGTCGTCTGCGGCTGATGCCCGCCGGCCTGATCGAGGACGGGGACGGCGAGACCCTCGTCTACCCCGTCGACAAGGGGTCGGGGGCGACCACGAGCCTCGCGGAGGCCGACGGCGTTGTCGCAATCGATCCGGACACCGACTACCTCGACGCTGGCGAGCCGGTCACGGTCGAGCTCTTCTCGCCGGACGTCCGTCCGCCGACGCTGCTCGGCGTCGGCGAGGACGATCCGACGCTGAACCGGCTGCTCGACCGTCTCGAGAACCCGCGATATCTCGCCGTCGGCAGCCGACCGGGGCTGCGCCGGCTCCGGGAGGGCGTTCCGGACGTCGCGGTCGTCGCCGGCCCGATCGACCGCGAGGTCGACGCCGAGCACATCGGACGCTGGTCCCGCGAGTGGGGACTCGCCGTCCCGTCGGGCAATCCACGGGGGATCGAGGGGCTCGCCGACCTCGTCGACCGGGAGCTACGTCTGGTGAACCGGACGACCGACTCCGGGCTCCGGACGAGCCTCGGACTGGCCGTCGCCGACCTCGCGACGGAGCGAGAGCGGAGCCGCGAGTCGCTGGTCGAGGCGATCGACGGCTTCGACCTGGGACTGCGGGCCCACGAGAGCCCGGCCCGGAAGGTGCTCGCCGGCGACGCGGACGCGGGGCTGGTGCTCGGAGAGACCGCCGATCGTCTTGGGTTGGGGTTCGTCCCCCTCGGCGAGCAGGACGTTCGGGTGCTGGCACATCCCGACCGACTCGAAAAGCCCGGCGTGGCCGAGCTGGTCGCGGTCCTCGAAGAGTCGCCGGACGTAGAGATCTAACGGACCCGCTGGACGTCGGGGGCAACCAGAGGGGCCGGCGGCCTCCGAGGGCGACTAGACGACCGGACCACAAGGTTCTCCACGCCAGCGACCCTCTCCGCGCTCACCCCTTCGCGGGGACACTCGTCCCTCGTTGGGGGTGACACACCCGTCAGTCCCTCGGGTGTCTCCTCGACCTTTCGGTGACCCATTCCAGAGGAGATGTACGGCGATCCGTCACAGCTTCTGCAGCTCCGCGGCCACTCGTCCCGGCACCTGGAGTTTTGCGAAGATCCACCCAGACTCCCGGAAGCGGTCGACCGTCTCAGCTCCGGCTCCCGTAGGTCGCCCGGCGCCAGAGCCACTCGACCGGTCCGTACCGGTGGCGGCGGAGCCACAGCACCGAGAGGACCGCCTGCAGGAGCCAGATGCCGACGACGACGGCGAGCTGTTCGATCCGGCTCACCTGGCCGAACAGCCCGAAGCCGTAGCCGTAGAAGATCGTCGTTGCCACGACCGTCTGGAAGAGGTAGTTGCTGAGGGCGGTTCGGCCGACGGCCGCACAGGCGGAGACGATCGGCCCCTCCGTCCGGCGCCTGCAGTACAGCATCACCGCGGCGGCGTAGGCGGGCGCCATGAACAACGCCCCGATCTCGTTTAGCTCCCAGGCGAGGACGCCCGCACCACCAGCCCAGTCGTAGGCGAACACCGTCCAGAGGCCGAGGCCGACGAACGCCAGCCCGACCGTCCCGCCGCCGACGAGCAGCCGGCGGTAGGCCGCCCGCGACCAGTCGTTCGTGAGCAGCCCCCACTTGTAAAACGCCATCCCCCACAGGATCAGCCCCGTGTACCGCCAGCCGGTAGTCGTGAGAAAGCCGGTCGTGTGTGCCCGCCAGGCCGACTCGATGCGCTGTTCCAGTCCGTCGCTCCAGCTCCCCTGGTAGGCGTCTATCTCAGACTGGATCGCCGCCTCGGAGGCCGTCCAGCCTGCGTGGCTGTTCGAGAGCCCCGTCTCGAGGACGAACCCGCCCGCGAGGACCGTCGGTACGGCGAGCAGGGCCGCTCCGATGACGAACAGCGTCCACGGCTCCTCGGTCCAGAACAGCACCGCCCAGACCGCACACAGCGCGTAGACGACCAGGATGTCGCCGTGCCAGAGCAGGTAGGCGTGGCCGACCCCGATCACGAGCAAGACCAGCGTCCGCCGGTAGTGAAGTGCCATCGCCGGCCGGTCGCCGGCGCGTTTCGATTCCATAAAGAGGACGATCCCCGCGCCGAACATGATCGAGAACAGCGCGATGAACTTCTGTTCGAAGAGGACGTGACTCAGAAGCCAGACGAAAAACTCGACTCCGGCGAACTCGCCGAACTGGGTCGGGTTCCGCCGTGTCACGCTCGGCATCGAGAACGACTGGACGTTGATCACGAGAATTCCGAAGATCGCCACCCCCCGGAGGACGTCGAGGCTGACGATCCGGTCTTCCGGCGCCGTCGGCCCCGATCCGTCATCACCGGCCCATCCCGTACCCGACTCTCCAGCAGTCCTCACGTTCGGCAGTACGCTCCTGCCAAAATAAATCCGTTCACCCGATCGGTCCTGTCGGAGCCTTCGGCCCGCCGCCGTCAGCCCCTCGTCCGTTGGGACCGGATCGACGCGGGACGCTGCGCTCTACGGACGTCCCGTCGGCGTCGAACACCGCAGACAGAGCGTCGAGTCGGCCACCCAGTTGACGTCCGCCGAGCCACAGCGGGGACATCCGTGGTCGGTATCGTAGGCGGTCGTCCCCCTGGGTGCGGCGAGATAGCCGTCCTCGACGGCCCGTTCGAGCAGGGCGGGGAACCGCTGGCGTTTGTACGTGGCTCGCCTCGCGAGAAACGGTCCCGGGCTCGACGGATCGGAGCCGTGGAGCTCCTCCCAGCCGATCGCGATCTCGCCGTCAGCCTGCCCGCGGGCGACCTGTTTTATCGGTCCCGCGGCGGCACGGAAAAGCGGACTCGTCGCCCAGCGTTCGGGATCCGAGACGGCCCCACCGGCCTCGAGGTACGCCTCCTCGGCGTCACGGTAGGCCCCACCCGCGTCCTCGAGCCCGCCGACGACCCGGCAGTCGGCGACGACCTCCGTCAGGCAGGCCCGCTGGACGGGACGGTCGAGGGCGGTTTTCAGCTCACGAGCCAGGGCGACGGTCTCGACACAGCGGCGGGTCGCCCGTTCCGGCTGATCGGCGACCCGGTAGGCGATCGCGCCGGTCAGAAGCTCCCGCAGGGCGACCCCGACCCACCCTCGCTCGTCGGCGTCGAAGGGGCTCAGTCCGTCGCGTGGCGCCGCCAGATGGGCCCAGCCGGCCCGCGAGTACTCGTCGCCGGCCGTCCCGTACTCCCGCTCGGCCAGCGCCGCGATCGCCGATTCCCGGTGACCGTGCTCCGTCGTCATAGACCGGCTAGGGGCGAGGAGTACAAACGTCACACTGTGCCGGGAACGCCGGTGGAGACGTCGGCGATAAAAAGCGGCGCCGGTCGGCGGCGTCCTCCAGACGCCGCCGGCGACGGCGTCAGTAGAAGACGACGCCGATCAGCAGCGTCAGGATCAACATCCCGACCCACATCGAGGTCGCGATGCCGACGAGATACACCACACCGAGGGTCGCGGGCGTGGTCTGTCGTGGAGTTCCGGCGAACCAGGCGACGACCATGACGTAGATCGGGAACAGGATGACCCCGAAGATCAGCCAGGTGCCGGGGCCGGGGAAGCCGGTCAGCCCCTCCGAGACGTGGAGCAACTCGGCGAACGCCGCGAGCGCGAGGGCTGGAGCCACGCTCATCGGTCCACCTCCTCGCCGCCGTCGGTGGCGTGGTCGTGTCCGCCCTCACGGAGGTGTTCGATCGCGTGCAGTTCGACGACCGGGACGACCTTCGCGACGACCATGAAAAACGCCGCCACCATGCCGATCGTGCCGACGACCGAGAACATCTCGATCAGGCTCGGCCAGTAGTCCCCGGGAACGGCCGCGTAGAGGCCGAACGTGGGGTACATCAACCCCTCGACGACGAACAGGACCTTCTCGAACAGCGTCGCCAGCAACGCGGCGACGGCCGCGGCGACCGAGCGCTTCTTGGTGAAAAGCGACGGCCGGATCGCCTGGGCGAAGGTGTACGCCAGCACCGCCGCGACGACGCTGAGCGCCCCGAAGTAGATGGGGTGGCCGAGCATCGCGGAGACGACCGTAGACTGGTCCATCGGCGCCGCGTAGACGCCGCCGATGATCTGCTGGAGCTGCAGCCAGAGGAAAAGCAGGGCGAAAAAGCCGAGCCACAGCGTCAGCCCGCGGAAGACGTCGTCGGTGATGATGTGTTCCCACTCGTAGGCCCACCGGAACGCATAGGAGACGAGGATCACGCCGGCGATCGCCGAGGTGAGCGCGATCGTCAGGAACTGTGGCCCCTGGATCGCACCGAACCAGCCGGGCATCGTCGGGATCAGCGCGAACAGCCACGGGATCACTCCGCCGTGGAGGAGCAGCGGTGCCATGATGATGATCGCGAGCGCGAGCCACCAGACCATCCGCTCGACGACCGGATCCTCCTTCTCGGTGTAGCCGAGTGTCAACATCTTGTACACCGGTTCGAAGTAGCCGGGCAGATCGTCACGGAGCCGAGTGACGTCGTATCTGAGCGTCAAAAGCAGGTAGGTGGCGGTCAACACGAAGTAGGCCGTGATGACGGTCACGTCCCACACCAGCGGCGAGTTGTGGACCGTGATGTGGTAGTTGCCGAGCACGCTGGTGACCATCCGGTCCGGACGGCCCATGTGGACCAGAATGTAAAAGCCCGCGGCCGAGAGGCCGGCGATGGTCAACAGCTCCGCCAGGCGGGCGACGGGCATGTACCGGTCCATCCCGAGCAGCCGGACCGCCGCCGAGAGGATGATACCGCCGTGGGCGATGCCGACCCACCAGATGAACGCACCGATGTAGACGCCCCAGGTGACGCCGCCGCCGCTGCCCCAGTCCGAGAGACCGGTGATGACCAGCCCGACCGAGAGCTGGTAGGCCCACATCGCGAGGAAGATCGCGAACGCTCCGCCGGCCAGCCCCAGCCCGATGAAGTACTTCTTCGAGGTGTTGTTGATCGGCCGGAGGATGTCCGCCTCGCTCGGGGTCTTGGTGCTCATGGCGAGAGCCCTCCGCCGATCGTTCCCCCGTCGAGCCCGTCGTGTTCGTCGTTACCCGTCTTGCGGTTGTCGACCAGTCCGATCTCCTCGTAGGAGACGGCGGTGCCGAGTCCGCGATCTCGGGCCTCCTCGGCGGAGATCTGATCCGCGTTCGGGCCGGGTTCGTGGCCGACGTAGACGATGTTCGGGTTCGTGCCGACGTCCTCGAGCAGCCGGAACGAGGATGGCTTCTCGGGATCCTCGCGAGCTTCATCCAGGAACTGGTTGGGGTCGCTCTCGGGATCGTTCAGATCGCCGAAGTGGATGATTCCCGGCGGACACGCCTGCTCGCAGGCGGTCGTCCCCCGGTTGTCGTCGCCGTAGCCGCCGTCCTGTCGGGTCGGACACATCGTACACTTGCTCATCACGCCCCGTGGCGCCCGGCTGTCGACCCAGTCGCCGTTGGCGTCGTAGACGTGGTCGGTGTCGAGGTCGGCCATCGGGACGTCGGGTTCGTCCCACTGGAAGTAGTTGACGCCGTACGGACAGGCGACCTGGCAGTACCGACAGCCGATACAGACGTCGTAGTCCGTGAGGACGAGCCCGTCGCTGTTGCGGACGTGACGGGCCGTCGTCGGGCACACCTTCGCACAGGGGGCGTCCGAACAGTGCTGACACGGGCGGACCATCATCTTCGGGTCGTTGCCCGCGTCCTCGTCCTCGTAGTGGAAGATGTACATCCAGTTGACGCCCATATCGAGGTTGTTCTCCTGGGAGCAGGCGACGACACAGGAGAGACAGCCGTCACAGTGTTCGAGGTCGATCGCCATCCCCCACTGTGTGCCGTCGTCGTCGTCCTCCTGGGCGGCGGCGACGGACGCCGGCTCCTCGGGCTCGCCGGCCATGTTGTCGGCGGTGCCCCAGGCGCCGAGACCGACCGCGGCCGCGCCGGCACCCATCTTCTTCATCACCTCGCGGCGCTCCTGTTCGGAGTCGACGTCGGCCAGCCGTTCGACCAGCCCCTCGTCGTCGGCCTCCTTGGCCTCCTCCCAGGCGGCTTCCGTCGGTCGATCGTCGACGTCGAACTCCTCTAAAACGTCCTCGTGGTACCGTTCGTGGAACTCCGCCTCGCTGAGTTCGCCTTTGGTGACGCGCATCGCGTCCCTGGCCATCTCGAGACCGAGATCCGTATCGTACTCGGTCTCGTCCAGCATTTCCTCGAGTTCCCCTTCCCACTCCTCGCCGAGTGGGTGGAACGTGTCTTCCGTGCTCATATTTGTGGTTAGCCTCTCTGATCGCTCCGTCGGGTGTCTTCGACCGCGGAGACACACCCATGGTCAAGGTCCCTCATACTACGGGTCTCCTCTGACCGCTAGCGGATACTGGCGGTTAGCGGGACTTAAGGGTTCCTCCTTTGCGCGGCGAACGGGAGTGGATGAAACTGTGTCTCCGCCGTTCGAAATTCAGAGATGGAAAGACGATCGGCGGGTTCAGTGCCCCCGAGAACGGGGAAGTGAGGTCGCCGGGATCAGCGCCGATCCCAGGCGGAGCCGATCCAGTGGTCCCCCTCGTAGTGGAGCATCGCCTCTACGGTGTCCTCGGGCACCTCGACCACGTCGCCTTCCTCGAACTCGCCGTCTATCTCACCGTCCAGATCGACCGTCTCCTCGCCGTCCTCTCCCCAGGTGCGAAGTTCGAGACTCCCGGCGGGGAGCTCGTCGCCGCCGACGTGTTCGAGCTCGGCTTCGTCGGCCCGGAGCTCGAGGTCGACCGTGGGGCGGGCGCGGTAGCTGCCGATCCGGAGCTCGTCGTCGCCCCAGACCACCGCGACCCGGGAGCCCACCTCGACGTCCGGAAGCTCGATCGACGCGCCGTCCTCGACCACGTCGTACTCGTCGGTCCAGGTCGTCGACGCCGGCTCGTCGTCGACCCTGAGGTCGTACTCCGCGGCCGGCCGTTCGCCGTCGGGGTCGAGTTCGACCGTCACCGTCTCCTCGTCGGCGTCGTACTCGAAGCTCGCCGATCCCGGCGGCCGGACGTGGTAGTGGCCGAGGGCGTCCCGTGGCGACGTCCCGTCCCACCCGACGACGATCCGGTCGCCGGGCTCGACGCCCTCGAGGGTCGCCGTAGCACCCTCCTCGAGTTCGCCGTCCCACGGCCGTTCGGCGATCCGTGGCTCGGGTTCGTCGCGCGTCGGACCGAACCGTCGGGCGTCGGCGTCGAACGCGGCGAGGTGGAGGCGGTCGCCGTCGAGGGGGAACTCGTCCCGGTAGATCACCTCGAGCTCCTTCTCGTCGTAGTCGTACGCGAACTCGAACCGGAAGTGGTTCAGGAGCGTGGTTCCGGAGCCACTCGACCCCATCTCGTGGTCGTGGGTGAGCCGGATCCGGAGGTTCGGCTCTACCTCCTCGACCTCGATCAGCAAGCTGTCGCCCTCGGCGATCTCCTCGGCGCCGTCGGCCCAGATCTCCGGATCGTACTCCTCGCCGTCGAGCTCGAGGGTGAGATCCTCCACCGGCGTCGGATCGCCACGACCGACCTCGATCTCGAGGTAGTCGTCGTCGGCGTCGAGTTCGCGGGCGCGTGCCCGGAGGTGTCCCGGGCTGTCGTGCTCGGCGACCGCACGTTCGGCGGCGAGGTCGCGGACGGCGGTCACGGTCACGAACGCCCCGTCGACCTCGACGGTCGGCTCGTCGGCGACGGGGACGTAGACGGACTCCTCCTCGAGCTCCTCGAGTAGCTCGTCCGTGATCGCCCCCTCGTCCTCGAAGGCGATCCCGTGGTGAAGCTCCATCGTGTCCGAATCGACCACCTCCGCGCCGTGTGCGAGGTAGTCGATGTCCTCGTCGTCGAAGCCGTCGACGTCACGGGTGAGGTGGTGTTCCTCCAGGAGGGCGACTGCACGTCTGTCGGCGTCCTCGAACGCCTCGAGGCCGTCCTCGATCCGCGTTTCGGCCTCGAGTAGCGTCTCTTTCTCGCCCGCGGCCGCGGCGAACGCGTCCTCGATACGCTCCTCGCTCCCGACGATCGTGACGTCGTCGGCGACGGCGACGTACAGGCTCTCGTCGTCGTGGCGTGCGTGTCGGTTCTCGCCCTCGTACAGCTCGTAGCCGGTGCCGTCGTCGGTCTCGCGTTCCTCGCTCTCTCCGTCGGGCTCGAACTCGCCGAGCAGGACGGTGAGCCGTTCGGTGTAGCCGTCCTCGTGGTCGATCACGGACGCGATCGCACCCGCCTCCTCGGGGTCGATCCCGAGGGGCGGTCGCGGGAGGTGTGGCCCGTGGGGGAGGTCGGCCTCGAGTTTGCCCTCGACGTCGACGAACTCGACGCTCATCCGGTCGGTCGCCGCCGACGCCGGGAGGTACTCGAGTACCGAGTCGACGTCGGGACTTCCCTCCGCGAGGGCGGGTCGTCCTGTCGCGGCGGCGGCGATCGTCACTCCGACGGCGCTCATGAAGGTTCTGCGGGGACAGTTCCTCATAGACGCTGGAACACACCCCGGATATAAAGTAGCCGACGCGGACATTCTCGCTCGGAAAACGCTCTAGCCAACGGTCAACGACCCCACCCTACTGCGCTCGGGCAGATGAACTGCCGCTCGCTTGTTGGGGATGGGGCTTGTCGGTGGACGCCCAGTCACACTCGGCAAAATCGCCGGTCAGTGAGAGTGTCCCCGACACTAAGGCCAGTTGACTCGTGGCCTGCCCGGACGAACACGTGCGGCCCGCCGGGTTAGATAGTTCCTCACTAAGATATCGGAATCCGACGTTCTTCGCTGCATTATAATCTGCGTTCACCGTGTAGCCACACTCAACGCACTCGAAGTGCTTGCCGTCACGATTGTCTTCGTCCACACAGTCACAATCTGTGCGGCTACAACCCTGACTCGTGTACTCGGGGTTCGTCGCATCCACGGTCACACCATACTGTTCCAGTTTATATTCCGTGTACTTGCGGACCTTCTTGAACAGCCACTGTTGGAACTTGGGCAGATTCGAGATGCGTTTGCGAATCCGCGTCAAGTTCTCGAAAGCGACGTGCGTGGCATGAACGCGGAGTGCTTCCTGCTTGATCGAATTTGCGACGTAGTGAGCGTACTGGTCGTAGTATCGCCACTCCGTACCACGCCGCTGTTGGAACCGAAGATGGGCACTTCGCGTCCCTGTTTGTTGGAGTTCGCCACGCAACTGCTCTTGTTCAGAACGATAAGCGTTGAGTGCATCGGCGTTGCCGTAGAACTGGCCACTCGAAGTCACCGCTGTTGCCCCATCAACGTTCAAGTCCACGCCAAGAACACGATGAGTGTCCTCGTTGTGCGTGTCTGAACTTGCATCGTCTGTTTGTGGAGCATATACTGGTTCATCTCCGAACTGGCGTTGCATCACCGCATGGAGCCAGAATCGTTCCCCATCAAAAACGAGTTTACTCGTTGAAAACGACCAACGCCTGTCCAGTACATACTCACCATACGGTGTACCCTCGATTTCTGCTGGGAGTTCATATCGGCACGTCACCGTGCCGTTACGTGTCGAGAAGGTCGCTTCGTACCGATCATAAGTGGCGGCTCGTTTGTCGTAGGTCATCGTGTAGCCGCTCTGCTCACGGTCGTAGAAATCAGGTTTGCTGATACGGTCGCCGTTCTCCCAACTGGTTTTGCACGAGGAGACCGCGCTGGTTGCGTCTTTGATGGCTTTTTGGACGAGATTCGAGTGGAGTTGCTCGTTGGTGTCCTCCCGTAACCGGTCGTAGAGTGCGTCTTCAGCATCCTGCTTGCTGGTTTGCAGGTCATCTGGTTGTTTCGGCGTGTCTGGCCAGCAGTGTTCGACAGCTTCCTGCTGGCAGTAGGCATACGGCAGGATCGTCCGGTGGAAGTCGGACCGTGATTCTTCTGGAACGTTTAGAGGAATCACGACAGTTCGATTCGCTTCCACCATACGTAACATGTCGGTTTGCTAGATTATAAAGGATAGGTTTGGGAGTCCGGACTGGCTCTGTGCGTGGGTTGCATACGTGTCGTCGGCTTCCTCCCCACCCTACTCGCTTGTGCTTCCGATTGCGCATCGGAAGCCCTGCACCCCCTGAGGGTGGGGCCTCTGCCTCGTAGTGGGTGAGTTGCCGAACGGACCGAAACCGGTGGGAACTTGCCCCTCCGGCGGAACTGGCGGGACGTGAGCGACCAGTACACCTTCGAGATCCCCGTGCGGTACCGCGATCTGGACACCTACGGACACGTCAACAACGCGGTGTACGCGACCTACATCGAGGACGCCCGGGTCAACTACTTAGAGGACGTCGTCGAGCCGGATCGGTCGGCGTACGGCTTCGTCGTGGCGAACCTCCAGCTGTCCTTCGAGCGACCGGTCACCCTCGGAGAACGTGTGGTCGTGACCCTCGAGACGACGTCGATCGGTCGGACGAGCGTCGCCCAGGAGTACGAGCTCCACGCCGACGGGGAGCTCGTCGCGACCGGCGAGACCACCATCGTCACGGTCGATCCCGACGAGGGTCGTCCGGTGGCGGTACCCGACGAGGTCCGGACGGCCGTCGCCGCGTTCGAAGGCCGGGAGTTCGAGTGATTACGGGATCCGGCCGGCGGTCAGCCGGACGACCCCGAGGGCGTGTTCCTCGTGTGCGATCGCGTCCGCGCGCTCGCGGAGTCGCCCGTGTGCGGCCTCGATCCGGCGGTCGAGCCGTTGGGTCGGATCGTCCTCGTAGCGGAGCCGCAATGTCGGCGGCGTCGAGAGGACGACGACGGCCCGGAACAGTGGGTTGACCGCCGGCGCGAACCGGCCCCGGGAGCTCGCGGCGTTGACGAGCACGAGGTGACCGCCCGGGGAGAGCAGCCCACACCAGTCGTCGACGGCCTCGGCCGGCTCCGCCAGCATCCCGACGACGAACGTCGCGAGGACGGCGTCGATCCCCTCGACGGCCGGGGAAGAAGGCTCCGACCCGTCGGCATCGGGAAGCTCCCGGCCGACCGTCGGCGGCTGGATCGCGTCACCTCTGACGACGTGGACGTTCCCCCACCTGGCGGTGTGTTTGCGGGCCCGCTCGAGGACGGGTCGCGTGAAGTCGACCCCGACGACGGTTCCCGTCGGGCCGACGGCCGCCCGCAGGTGTGGGAGGTTCGCCCCCGTTCCACAGCCCATCTCGACGACGGTGTCGCCGGGGTCGAGCCGACAGGCCGCCACGGCCCGCCGCCGGAGACGGACGATACCCGGCGTTCGCCGCGCGAGCAGATCGTAGAGGCGTGCCCACCGGCCGTAGAACGCCTGGGCGGTCTCGGTCATGCGAGCGATCGGACGGTCCTCGCGACCGACTCCGGATCGGGGCCGAGGAGGTAGGTGATCGGCTCGATTCCCTCCCCGCCGGTCTGGTAGAGCACCGTCGTCTCCGGCTCGGCCTCGATCGCTCTCCGGACGTTCCCAGTGAGATCGCCTGCCTCCTCGAACTCCGTTGCGACGTGGCCCGCCTCGACGAGATCGTCGATCAACGCCGGCTCGTATCGCACGTTCGCGGCCGCCGTCGCCGCGGCCCCACCCTCCCGGGCCGCGAGCAAGACGGTGGCGACGTGCTCGGAGACGCCGAACTCCGGGTCGGCAGGCACCGTCGGCCGGCCTTTCACGTCGACGATCCGGCCCGGGACGCCGGCGACGTCCTCGATTCCCTCCGCGCCGGGGACACAGGCGACGAGGTTGGAGCCGACAGCGGGGATCAGCCCAGCGAAGCCGCTCGCGTTCTCGAGGATCCGGAGGCCGCGTCTGACCGAGGAGAGGACGCGTTCGCTCGTCCGCAGGCTGCTCTCCGGATCGTGGAC
>LKNG01000041.1 GCA_001564115.1 Natrialbaceae archaeon Tc-Br11_E2g8
AAGCCGACGTGCTCGACGACGAAGTTCAGGTCGGGGAACGACGACGCGGCGTCGTCGACGTCTTTCACGTCGAAGGCGTCGCGGTTCAGCGGTCTGATCGTCGGTCCCTTGTGTGGGTGGACGTTCTCGATGCCCAGCTCGACGCACTTCTCTAGGTACTCGAAGGCCTCCGGGGAGTCCAGCCGCCACCCCTTCGACTCCCCGCGCCACTCGGCGGTGTACACCTTCACGCCGGTGACGTCGTAGCGCTCTTTGAGCTCCGCTAGGTACTCGAGGCCCTCCTCGCCGTCCCGGGGGTCGAAGCTGCCGTTGAGCACGAACCGTTCGGGATACTCGAGGGCGAGTTCGGCGTTCTGCTCGGTGGTGTTGAACCCCTCGTCGTAGAAGTCGGTGAGGTACGTCGGCTGGAAGATCGCCATGTCCGCGGCGGCGTTCGCGAACAGGTCCTCGACCATCCGATCGGCTCCGTACTTGCGGTACTCCTCGTCTAAATCCCACTGTCTGTCCTCCGGCGTGAACGACGTGTGATAATCGTAGAAACACTGGATGAACTCCTCTCCGCCTCGGTGGACGATGTTCTCCTCGGTCGCGTCCCACAGGTGGACGTGACCGTCGATCACGAAGATCTCCTCGCCGTCTTGGTGGTACATGGTCAGTGTGGTATGTCGGACCACACCACCAAAAATCTTCACTAACGTTCGGGCAGAACGTCCGCCGTTCGCGTTCGTCGCGGGCCTCCGTCGCAGATCGCGAACGGTCGTGACGGGGAACGGCTCCGACCGCGTCCGTCACGAACTATTATCACGTCTGCGGGTGTCATCCTCACCCGTACCATGCGAGCCGCACGTCTCCACGAGTACACCCACGACATGGGCGAGGCGCTCACCGTCGAGGAGGTGGACCGGCCGACGATCGAAACCGCAGACGGCGTCCTCGTGGAAGTCGAGGGCGCCGGCTGGTGTCAGACGGACAACCACATCGTCGAGGGGATGTGGACCGAGTACGCCCCCCAGGAGCTGCCGATGATCCTCGGCCACGAGAACGCCGGGGTCGTCGCCGAGACCGGCGAGGACGTCACCCTCGTCGAGGAAGGTGATCCCGTCATCTGCCACCCGGTCCAGACCTGTGGGATCTGTCGACCCTGCCGGCTCGGGGAGGACATGTACTGTGAGAACGGTGCGTTCAACGGGCTCACCGTCGACGGCGGCTTCGCCGAGTTCCTGCTGACAAACGAACGGGCGGTGATCCCCCTCCCCGAGGGCGTCGATCCGGCCGACATCGCTCCCCACGCCGACGCCGGCATCACGGCCTACCACGCCGCGAAGAAGGCCGTCGACGAACTGTCCCCGGGCGACGCCGTCGTCGCCATCGGGATCGGCGGTCTGGGCCACATCGGCGTCCAGTGTCTCGACGCGATGAGCGCCGCCGACGTGATCGCCGTCGACGTCAAAGACGAGGCCCTCGAGCTCGCCGACTCCCTCGGGGCGACCCACACGGTGAATCCGACCGAGGAGGCGCTTCCCGACGCCGTCGACGCGCTCACCGACGGCGTCGGGGCCAGGCAGGTGCTCGACTTCGTCGGCCGGGACGAGACGACGGCGTACGCCCCGGAGATCGTCGCGCCGGGTGGCGATCACCACGTGATCGGCTACGGCGGGCACATCCACGAACCCTGCCAGGCGCTGGTCAACGGCGAGTTCTCGTTCAAGGGGACGCTCGTCGGCCGGTACGCCGAACTCCAGGAGCTCGTCGCGCTCGTCGACCGCGGGCTCGTCGACTTACACGCCGACCGTTACGAGCTCGGTGAGATAAACACGGTCGCCGAACGGCTCGAGGCGGGCGAGATCGAGGGACGGGCGGTCATCACGCCCTGAGCCGACGCTCGTTCCGCCTCCGGAGCCGAGAGGTGTTCGTCCGGAGCCGGAGGGGTGCTTCGACGGTCACGGAAGGGGTCCGAAGCCACCGTCGGTCGGCTCACCGGCCGTGGGAGGGGCCCTGGACGCTCGGAGTCACCCGCTGGCCGATCCGGGCGATGATCGCCGCGGTGGCGACCACGGCGAAGCCAAAGACCAGCATGCTCGCGACGTAGCCGACGTTGACGGCGTCGGTCACCTCCCCGAGGACGGCCGCGACCGCCAGCACGACGACGCTGAACGCGAGCCAGACGACGAGAGCGAGCGTCCCGAACCGCCGGGAGCTCCCCGTCTCGGACGATCGTGTGCTCATGTCGGGCCGTTCGACCGGGGATCACAAAAAGGACCGCGGTCCGGCCCGGCCGGCGGGAACGGTCGCGGGGACACGGTCGCCGACGCCGCCGGACGGGTGGACGACGGGCAGCCGACGCTCCGACGGTGGGCGGAGCCTCGACAGACGAAGGCACAACCATTGATACGGCTCCGTCCGTAGGTACGACCGAGAGATGAAAACCGGTATCCTGCTGCTCAACTTCGGGGAACCACCCGAGCCCGACAGGGACGTCGTCGTCGAGTACCTCACGAACATCTTTTTCAACAACGCCGACCTCGAGGAGGCCGACACCGAAGAGGAGGCGATGGAACGCTCCCGCCAGCTCGCACGGAGACGTGCACCGGGACTGATCGAGGAGTACGAGGAGATCGGCGGCTCGCCGCTGAACCCCCAGTCGGAACGCCAGGCCGAGCTCCTCGAGTCCGCCCTCGACGGTCGGGGTGTGGACGTCGAGACGTACGTCGGCCACCAGTTTCTGGATCCGTACGTCGAGGACGCCGTCGAGGCCGCCCACGAGGACGGGGTCGACCACCTGATCGGGCTACCGATCTACCCGCTGTGTGGCCCCTCGACGACCGTTGCGGCCCTAGACGAGATGGAAGCGGCGGTCGCGGCCCGCGAGGGGTGGGACGTCGAGGTTGATCCCGTCTCCGGCTGGCACAAACACCCACTCTACAACCGGATCCGCGCCGACGCGATCGCCGACTTCCTCGAGGAGCGCGAACTCGATCCGAACGATCCGGGGACGACGCTCGTCTTCTCGGCTCACGGCACCCCCACACACTACCTCGAGGAGGGGAGTCGCTACGTGATCTACGTCGAGGAGTTCTGTGAGACGATCGCCTCCCTGCTCGGCGTCGAGAGCTACGAACTGGGCTATCAGAACCACTCGAACCGGAACATCGAGTGGACCCAGCCGGACGTCGAGGACCTGATCGAGGAGCTCGACGCCGACCGGATCGTCGTCGATCCGGTGAGTTTCATGCACGAACAGTCCGAGACGCTCTCGGAACTCGACGTCGAACTCCGCGAGGATGCCGAGGCCGTCGGCCTGGGGTTCCACCGGGTGCCGATCCCTCACGACGACCCCCGGTTCGGGGAGGTGCTCGCGGACCTCGTCGAGCCGTTCGTCGCCGGCTTCGAGCCCGGCTACTACCAGTTCCGCCAGTGTCAGTGTCGGGACGTCGAGGGGACGATGTGTCTGAACGCACCCCAGGAGCCGACTGCCGGGAACTGACCGACCCGGAAGCCGGCTTCTCCCGAAGACGTCACAGCTCGACGGCCATCATCACCTCGTCGACGTACTCGCCGTTGAGCTTGTAGTGATCCTCCCGGACGGCCTCGACCTCCCAGCCGTGGCCCGCCAGGAACGCGATCGCCTCCTCGTTGGTCGAGGGGACGCTGTTGTACACCTTCTCGTACCCCCTGGAGCCGGCCCACTCGAGCCCGCGGGCGAGCAGGTGCGAGCCGATGTCGTGGCCACGATACTCCTCTAAGACGCCGACGGTGAGCTCGGCGGTGTGGCTCAGCTTCTCGAGCTCCGGGGCGACGAGGTGGACCCAGCCGACGACCTCCGAGCCGACGGTCGCGACGAAGAACATCCGGGACTCGAGCTCGTTGTGTCTGAGCAGGGCCTCCTGGTGGTCTACCTCGTCGGCGACGCTCTCGGCGACGATGTAGGTCTTCTCCTCGGCGACCCGCCTGATCGCGCCGACGATGCCGCTTAGATCCTCCTGGCGTGCGGGTCGGATCGCGAACTCGATCGCGCCGCCGGGGTACTCCTCTTCGGCACCGGCGTCGACGGTGACTCGGAGCCGGCCGTCGACGTCCTCGATCCGGCCGTCGCGTTTCAGGATGGCGACGTGGTGGCGAAAGCCCCTCGGATCGATCCCCAGCCGCTCGCGGACGGCCTCGCCCCCGACCGCGCCACGCCGTTCGACGTGCTCGTAGATCCGCCGCCGATCCTCGTGGCCGAACTCGAGCGTCCCTCTCACGTCCATGGGTCCTGTTAGCGCACCTCGACACTTAACTGTTGGCAGACCGGCGACGGACGGCCGACCGAAACCGACGCGAGGACGCTCGAACCGCCGGTAAACGGTCGACTCGAGAACTGAGTCCGACACAACTGCTAAATGGAAACCGGATAACCGACAAACAAAGGCCATGGTCGAATCAACCCTATCGATCGAGTTTCTCGCCGGGGTCGCGATCACGGTGTTTCTCGCACTCGTGTTCTTCGCGGTCGTGGTCCTCTGGGACATCGCGCTGGCGATCCGGAGCGTCGGCGACAAACTCGACAAGCTCGAGGACAGCGTCGACGACGACCTCCGGGAGATCGGCTACTCCCTCGAGACCGTCTCGAACGTCCGGAGCGGCGGGGCCCAGCTACACCTGAGCGGCGGTTCGATCTCGGCCGGACCCGCCGACGGCGCACGCGCCCGAACTCCCGCCGACGGCCGGGCGGCCGCCGCCGGGGGGACCGGGGAGTCCCCGGACGCCGCTCCCGGAACGGCGGCTGCCAACCCCGAGTGGGTGACCGACGACGGCCATCCCACCGACGGGAGGGCAGCTGCCGAGCACGCCGAAACGGAGTCGAGAGTCGGCGACGGGATAGCTCCCGGGGACGCCGATGGGACCGCTCCCGAGGACGCCGACGGGGTGGGGACACCGGCCGCGGACGACGGGCCGAAGACGGAACAACACGAGCCAGCGGGGGCGGACGCCGACGCCGAGACGGACGCCGACGCCGAGACGGACACCGATACGGAGACGGACGCCGACGCCGAGACCGAAACGGAAGTCGAGGACGAAACGGACGGCGATACCGGGGCCGACGACGGGAACGAATCCGACGCCGAGGAGGCGACGTCCGAAAGCGACGAGGAGGCCGACGACGCCGGGATCGACTCGCGCGCCGAACTCAACCGCCAGCGGTTCGTCACCGCCGGGGACGGCCGGCCGTGGTACACACTCAGCCTCGACCGACGGCAGGACGACGAGGAGATCGCCGGCGCCCTGGAGGCACCGGGCACGGTCGACGACCGCGAGGTGATCGTGGTCGGGCCGCCGGGGAGTCAGACGGAACGGACCGACGGCGGCCCGACCGACGGCGGTGATTCGACCCTTTCGTCGAACGGCGGCCACACGCCCGGGGGAGCGTCCTCGACGCCCGGTGAGCCGTCGTCACCAGGACCCGCTTCCGGTGAGCCGTCGTCCGAGTTCGATTACGAGGACACCGCCGTCGGCGAGCCGCCGGAATCGGGGACGTCGACGGACACCGGCGAAACCGCGCTCGACGGACCCCCGACAGGCGACGCGTCGGTCGAAGAACGGCTTCCGGACGAAGGCTCCTCCGGCGGAGAGCCGTCCGCGAGGGTTCCGGAGGTCGAGGAGGAGCCGTCGGCCAGCGAGGAAGAGTCGTCGGCGGAGATGCCGGAGGTCGAAGAGGAGCCGTCGGCGGAGATGCCGGAGGGCGAAGAGGAGCCGTCGGCGGAGATGCCGGAGGTCGAAGAGGAGCCGTCGGCGGAGATGCCGGAGGGCGAGGAGGAGCCGTCGGCCGAGATCGATCCGTCCGCGAAAGCCGAGGAGGAGCCGTCGTCCAGGGGCGAAGAGTCGTCGGCGGAGATGCCGAAGGCCGAGGAGGAACCGTCGGTAGCCGAAGTGGAGCCACCGATAGAGGACGAGCCGAAGGAGACGCTCACCGTCGGGGAGGCCATCGAGGCGATAAACGAGGACGCGCCGGCGCCCTCGCTCTCGAGCCAGGAGTTCGCCCTCTCGGCGACGGCCGACGGAGAGGACGTGGTGCTCGTCTTCGAGTTCGATCCGGACCTCGTCGACGTCACTGGATCGACGCGACGGCTGTTGAGCTACCAGCTCGGGAGCTTCGCCGACCAGGAGTCGACGCCCGACGGCGAGGTGACCGTCGAGAACCGACGCGTGGTGATCGAGATCAGGGAGCCGGAGGGCGCTGACGTCTCCCGGTGGGGGGAGGCCGCCGTCAGCATCGTCGACCGGACGCTGTACCTCTCCGAGGGGAGTTGACCCGACTCCGGGCCGTCCACCGGTGATCCCCTCCGATCGATTCAGCCGCGGCCGGTCGGCGACGGGAGTGTGATCGATCCGCGCTTCGAGAGGGTGTGGACGGCGGCGACCGACAACACGAGGAGGCTCGTCCCGAGGGCGACCAGCGGTACGGCGGCGCCGGCAACGACGCTCACGAGAACCCCGAGCGTCCCGAGGACGGCGACGGCGGCGTACGCGAGGTGCCAGGGTCGGTCCGCGTGGGCGTTCCGGTCGAGGTACGGTCGGAACGTCCGTCCGTCGGCCAGCAGTTCGATCGTGTGCTCTTCGGGGTCCCAGTCGACGATGTCGTGGTCCTCGAGCATCGGGAGGTGGGTCTGGTACAGCGAGATGTACACCCGTCTGCGCTGGGTACGGGTGATCCTCTCCGGCTCGACGCCGTTCTCCCAGGCGGCGACCTGTCTGACGAGTGCGGAGAGTTCACACGATCCGTGTCGCCGGAGGTACCGGACGGTCCATCTACGTCGGGCGTTGCTGAACACGTCGAACAGTTCGGCCTGGGTGAGGTCGTCGGTCATGGTGTCGTCGGTAGCCGGCGGAGCCCGAAACGGCGAGATCGGACGTCTCGGCTGGTTGTGTGTGGAAGGAACACTTTATTATCTGGCTGCTACCCCGCGGAAACGGTCTTGTACCGGTCACTCGGCGTGACTGACACGGTTTCGGTGACGTAGCGTATCGTCGTGGCACGTCCGCACTCACCGACGTGGCGGTGGCCCGGCGGTCGTTCGCGGTGACGTGCCGGGATCACTCACCGCGATAATACGTCACAACCGGCTCCGTCGCGAGCGTAGCCGAGTCTTCGTGGAATCGGTCGCTCGGAGCCGGCTGGCGGGCCTCCAGGTGTCGTCCACCCCCGTCGGGAATCGACCCGACGCGGCCGTGAGTTCCCGTAGCCAGTCGCTACGGTCTGTCAGGGCGGGGATAACAAAGCGCCGCTACCCGTCACGTCCGGCAGACGATCGACCAGTTCACATGAATCACGACTTTCCACTCCGAGGCGGTGACCGGCGGTGACCGGGGTCGTTCGCGGCGATCGGGTGCGGATCGACGACGGCGCGACCGTCGGCTACGGGACGTTCGAGGAGCCGACCCGCATCGGCCACGACGCGACGATCCGGTCGGGTACGATCCTCTACGGGGACGTCACCGTCGGCGACGGCTTCACTACCGGCCACGACGTCCTCGTGCGCGAGGGGACGACGATCGGCGACGACGTCCTCCTCGGGACGAAGACCGTCGTCGACGGCGAGAGCCGGATCGGCTCACACGTCAGTCTCCAGACGGGGGTCTACCTCCCGACGGGGACGACCGTCGGCGACAACGTCTTTCTCGGCCCGCGAGCCGTCCTCACGAACGACGAGTATCCGGTCCGCCGGGAGACGACCCTCCGGGGACCGACGGTCGAGGACGGGGCGTCGATCGGCGCCAACGCGACCCTGCTGCCGGGAGTGACCGTCGGCGAGGGGGCGTTCGTCGCCGCCGGTGCGGTCGTCACCGACGACGTCCCCGCCGGGACGCTCGCGGTCGGCACCCCCGCACGGATCCAACCGCTGCCGGAACCGCTGGAGGGGGAAAACCAGCTCGCATGACCGACGTTCCCATCGCCGACCCCGTGGTGAGTCGGGAGGCCCGCGAGCGAGTCGACGCGGTACTCGAGTCGGGCTACCTCGCCGACGGTCCGGAGGTCCGGTCGTTCGAAGAGGAGTTCGCCGCGTTCTGTGGGACCGAACACGCCGTCGCGACGTCGAACGGGACGACTGCCCTCCACGCCGCCCTGGAGGCTCTCGGCGTCGACGACGGCGACGCGGTCGTCACCTCGCCGTTCTCGTTCGTCGCCAGCGCGAACGCGATCCGACTCGCCGGCGGGACGCCGGTGTTCGCCGACGTCGATCCGGAGACGTACACGCTGGATCCCGGGAGCGTCGCGGCGATCCTCGACGAACGCGACGACGTCGTCGGGCTGTTGCCCGTCCACCTCTACGGGCTGGCGGCGCCGATGCCGGAGCTACTCGCACTCGCCCGCGAGCACGACCTGTTCGTCCTGGAGGACGCCTGTCAGGCCCACGGAGCGGCGATCGACGGCCGGCCAGTGGGAAGCTTCGGCGACGCCGCCTGCTTCTCGTTTTACCCGACCAAGAACATGACCACCGGCGAGGGCGGGATGATCACGACCGACAGCGACCGGCTGGCCGCGGCCGCCTCGAGCTACGTCAACCACGGCCGGGGTGGGGAGGACGGCTACGGCCACGTCGAACTCGGTCACAACTACCGGATGACGAGCCTCGCGGCCGCCATCGGCCGCGTCCAGCTCGAGCGGCTGCCGTCGTTCAACGAGGGTCGCCGGGCGAACGCGAGCCGTTACGACGAGGCGTTCGACGGAGTGCCGGTCGAGACCCCCCAAACGCCCGAGGGCTACCGGCACGTCTACCACCAGTACACGCTCCGGACCGAGGCACGCGACGCGCTGGCGGAACACTTAGAGGAGCGTGGCGTCGGGGCGGCGGTCTACTACCCGACGCCGATCCATCGGCTACCCGCCTACGAGGGCGTGAGCACGGCGGCGGTCCAGCTCCCGGCCGCCGAGCGGGCCGCCGAGAGCGTCCTCTCGATACCGGTCCACCCGGGGCTGACCGACGCCGACCGCGCGGCCGTCGTCGCGGCGGTCCGTGGCTTCGACTGGGAGGGGGAACGATGAGCGAGACGCTCCGCGTCGGCGTCGTCGGCGTGGGTTCGATGGGCGAGAACCACGCGCGGGTGTACAGCGAGCTCCGGGACGTCGAGCTCGTCGGCGTGACCGACCTCGACCAGGGGCAGGCACGGCGGGTCGCCGAGACGTACGGGACCGAGTCCCGATCGCTCTCGGGGCTGCTCGCGGCGTGTGACGGCGTCAGCGTGGCGGTGCCGACCGCCGCCCACCACGGGACGGTGACGAGCTGTCTCGACGCCGGCGTCCACGTGTTAGTCGAGAAGCCGATCGCGGACTCCGTCGAGGCGGGCCGAGAGCTCGCCGCCCGGGCCCGCGAGGCCGGCCTGGTCCTCCAGGTCGGCCACGTCGAGCGGTTCAACCCGGCAGTGGAGGCCCTCGGCTCGGTGCTCGAGGGACTCGAGGTGATCGCCGTCGAGGCCGAACGCCTCGGGCCGCCGGTCGACCGGTCGGGGACCGACGGCGTCGTGCTCGACCTGATGATCCACGACCTGGACGTGGTGCGGTCGATCCTCGGGACCGAGCCGGAGTCGATCGGCGCCATGGGGGCCGGGGACGGCGCGTACGCGACCGCCAGGATGGCGTTTCCCGACGAGGTGATCGTCTCGCTGACGGCCAGCCGGATCACCCAGAAGAAGGTCCGTCGGCTGACGGTCACCGCCCGGGAGTGTCTGGTCGAGGTCGACTACCTCACCCAGTCGGTGCGTATCCACCGCAACTCCTACCCGGAGTACGTGGCCGACGACGGGCGCAGCCGCTACCGCCACGAGAGCGTCGTCGAACGGCCACGGGTCGAGGCCGGCGAGCCGCTCCGCCGCGAGCTCGAGGGCTTTCTCGACGCCTGCCGGAACGGCACCGAGCCTCCGGTCACCGCAGAGGACGGAATCCGTGCGCTCGAGCTTGCCGTTCGGATCGACCGGCTCGCCGCCGCGGGCGACCGGATCGAGGTGCGCGCCGAATGAACACCCGGGGACCGTACGGCGCCGACTCGTCGCCGGCGGCCCAGCGGGAGGCGCTCCGATCCGGGGAGCTACCGGTCGCGGTGTACGGCCTCGGCAAGATGGGGTTGCCCCTGGCTGGCGTCTACGCCGAGCGAACCGGGAACGTCGTCGGCGTCGACGTCGATCCGGCGGTCGTCGCCGCGGTCGAGCGCGGGGAGTGTCACGTCACCGGCGAGCCTGGACTGCCGGAACTCGTCGCCGAGCAGGTCGAGGCGGGGCGGCTCCGGGCGACGACCGACGGCCCCGCGGCGGCCACGACGGCGGCGATCCACGTGGTGATCGTCCCCACGCTGGTGGCAGACGGCGAGCCGGAGCTGTCGATCCTCGAGTCGGTCACCGCGGACGTCGCGGCCGGGCTCTCGGCCGGCGACCTCGTCGTCGTCGAGTCGACGGTCCCCCCGGGCACCTGCCGGGAGCTGCTCGCGCCCACGCTCGCCGAGGCGAGCGGCGTCGACGCGTTCGGGCTGGCCTTCTGCCCCGAGCGGACCTCCTCGGGGCGGGCCCTGCGGGACGTCCGTGGCGCCTACCCGAAGGTCGTCGGCGGCGTCGACGGCGAGAGCGCACGCGCGGCCGCGCTCGTCTACGACGCACTCACCGACGGCGAGGTCCACGTGGTCTCGGACGCGACGACCGCGGAGGCCGTGAAGGTGTTCGAGGGCGTCTACCGGGACGTCAACATCGCCCTCGCCAACGAGTTCGCCACCCTCGCCGACGGGCTCGGGATCTCCGTCCGGGAGGCGATCGAGACGGCAAACAGGATCCCCTACTGCGATCTGCACGATCCGGGGCCGGGCGTCGGCGGCCACTGTATCCCCTTCTATCCGTACTTTCTGCTCGCCGTCGCCGGGAGTGAGCTGCCCGTGACCCGGACGGCCCGGGAGCTAAACGAGTCGATGCCGGCCTGGACCGTCTCGTGGCTGGCTGAGCGTCTCGGACGAGAACTCGAGGGCGCCGACGTGCTCGTGCTCGGACTCACTTATCGGGCGGGCGTCGAGGAGACGCGTGCCTCCCCGGGCCCGGAGATCGTCGAGATGCTCGCACAGCGCGGCGCGACGGTCTTCGCCTGCGATCCGCTGGTCGATCCCGCCGACCACGGCGCCAGGCCGGTCGCGGTCGACGCCGTCGCCGACGGGGAGTTCGACGCCGTCGTGCTCGTGACCCCTCACGAGGCGTTCGAGGGGATCGATTGGGGCTCGATGGCTCCCACGCTCGTCCTCGACGGCCGCGACGCACTCGAGATCGAGGATGGGGACCACCGCCACGTGACCCTCGGTGGCTCCGTCGGGGGACGACCACAGGTCGTCGATCGAGGGGAGGCGACCCCGCCCCGGACCGACTGACCTGTGCGTCGGATAACCTACTTCCGCCGCTACGGTAAGCGGTGGTGACACATTACTAGGCCGTCAGCGGTGGTGAAATCGGCCGACGTAGCCGGGACCGTCAGCGGTGGTGAAACCGGCCGACGTAGAGGGCGAGGACGTTCGCGCCGAGGAGACCGAGGAAGGCACTCGCCTCGCCGGAGCTAGAGAGTCCGGTCACGAGCAGGGGGACGTACAGAAACGGGAGGACGATCGCCGTCCAGAAGCCCGCGATTCGAATCGGTTCCGCCGCGGTCGGCGCGAGCCGTTCGAGTCGGCCCCGCTCTTCGCTCTCGTCGAGTCGACCCCGCTCTCCGCTCTCGTCCGCCGTTCGCCTGTCACGCGTTGGGGTTCCGTTCGACATTGAATCCAGCGTGCCACCCGAGCACACTGTGGCTGATATACTCCGGCGAGCGTTCCGGACGGTCGAGCCGAGTACGGGCCGGTTACTCTCGATCAAAAACGCTTCGAGAGCCGTCCGGACGGTTCATCGGCCCCTCTCGGTGGACGAGAGGGGGGCTCGGAGGTCACGCATCGAGCCGATCGACGCTGGCGTGGCGGCCGGCCCGCCAGCCGGCGGCCAGCGCCGTGACCGTGCCGACGCCGACCGCGATGGCCACGGCGACCACGTACACCTCGACGGGCGTCCGGAGCACCTCCTCGAAGCCGACCAGCCCGGCGACGAGCCGGTTCAACCCCGCTGCCACCCGGGGCGTCGCGAGGAGTGCGACCAGCCCGCCGACGAGCCCGATGAGCAGCCCCTGGACGGCGACCGTCCCCGCGAGCAGCCACCGGGAGAGTCCGATCGCCCGCAGGGCCGCGAGCTCCCGGCGCTGGGCGTAGGCGACGAGCACGAACAGGTTGACCGTGAGCACGAGCCCGCCGACGACAGCGAGGCCGACGAGGGTGACTCCGCCCGCGACGATCGGGGCTCGCTGCTCGATCAGGGCCAGGAGCTGATCGTCGCTCGTCCGGACGTCGTAGTTCGGATAGCTCTCGGCGAGCTCCTCGCGGACGGCCGTCGCGTCGGCGTCGTCGTCGACGGTCACGACGACGAACGTCGCCCGGTCGGTCCCGCGGGTGCCGGCGACTCGCTGGAGCTCCGCCGTGGGGACGGTGACGGCGGGCTGGCCGAGAAACTCCGAGTGGTGGGTGGAGATACCCACGACGACGAACTCGTGGCGTGGCGCACTCTCCCGGCTCGTCCCCAAAACGAGCGTGTCGCCGACCGCGAGGTCGTGGGCCTCGGCGATCCGCGGATCGACGACGACCTCGGCCGCCGAGCCGTCGGATTCGTAGTGGCGTGGATCGGTGGAGAACCCCTCGCCTTCGAGGAAATCGAACCCCTCGTGGGTCTCCCGGACGCCGACGGCCGCGACCGGCTCGAGCTCGTCGGGATCGGTGCCCACGTAGGCGCTGTGGGTCGCGACCGGCGTCGCGAACTGGACGTCCTCGCGTGCGGTGACCTCGAGAGCGATCGCGTGTGAGTCGACGATCGGGTTCTCCGCGCCGCCGGGGGACGGATCGAGGGGGTCGGCCGTGATCCAGACGTCCCGGCCGGCTTCCTCGAACCCTTCCTGGCCGATCTCGACGACGCCGACGCCGAGACTCGCCAGCAACGTCACCGCGAGTGCGGCGACGGCGACCGCGGCGACGGCGAGTAACGCCCGGCCGGGCGACCGGCGCAGCTGGACGAGCCCGAGTCCGACGACGGCACGCAGGCGCACGAGCGTCTTCAGTGGATTCATCGGTCGGGCGTCGTTGACGGATTCATCGGTCGAGCCTTTCCGGTGGATTCATCGTTCGAGTTCCTCTATGACGTCGGTCCGTGCGGCGATCGTCAGCGGATACGGGGCGGCGAGCAAGCCGGCGGCGAGTGCGACCGCGATCCCGTAGGGGAGAAAGAACGGGTGTGCGTGGGCGACCGTCCCCGTCGCGATCGACGTTCCCACGGCGTTCAGCGCGACGACGCCGGCGACGCCGAGGCCGACCCCGAGCAGCGCGCCGAGGACGCTCGTGACGGCGATCGTGATCGTGACGATAGCGAGCCGGCTCGTCACCGGGAAGCCGACGGCGGCCAGGATCGCGAGCGTCCGTCGGTCCTCCTCGACCGAGAGCGCAGCCGTCGTCGCCACGAACAGCGAACACGTAGAGAGCCCGACGATCAGCGCGACGACGACCGTCGCGAGCGCCAGCCCGTCGTCGACGAGCGCCGCGGGATCGGCGGCGTCGGCGGTCACGGTCGATGCCTCGGGGTAGGTCTCCGTGGCGGCGTCGACTGCCGCCTCCTCCTCGCCCCAGATCAGGATCCCCTCGGCGAGTTCGTCGTCGTCGGCCCCGGAGTGGGAACCGAGCGCCGGGAGGTGGACGAGCACGACCGGCGTCTCGCCGTCCGCCACCGCCGTCACGACGTGGCCCTCCGGCGCCGTTCGGTCGTCGGCTCCCTCGAGCTCGTCGGCCCCATCCGGCTCGGCAGCCACTTCGAGCCCTTCGACCCCTTCGAGTTCGTCGACTCCGAGGAGGACGTCGAACGCCTCGCCCTCGTCGACGCCGAGTCGGTCGGCGGCTGCCGCCGAGGCGACCGCCTCCCCACGCCAGCCGTCGCCGCCGGCGGGCTCGCCCAGCGGTCCGGTCGGGAGGCCGGCGACGGTCCGGTTCTCGCCGTCCGGGACGACGCCGACGAGCAACAGCCGCTCGCGGGAGTCCCCGGCACGGACCGCGACGGTCTCGACGAGGATCGGACTCGCGTGGTCTACCCCCTCCGTCGCCCGGATCGTCTCGGCGCCGGCCGTGGCGTCCCCGATCCGGGGGCTCTCGACGCCGTCGACCGACGACAGCGAACGCCCGTCGTCGGCGACGAGCCGGACGTCGGCGTCGTCGTCGGTCGCGACGCCGCCGTCGGCCAGCGCGAGCGCGACGCCGGTGACGACGAGCAGGAGAGCGACGGTGACCGCGACGGCGGCCGCGGTCGCGGCCGTCCGGCCTCTGGTGACCCTGAGCGCTCGCGTCCGGAGCCGTGAGAGCGCGAGTCGCCCCAGCCCCGTCCACCGCGGACCGCGGCTACCGTCCATCCGACACCACCCGGCCGTCCCGGAGTTCGACGGTTCGCTCCGTGGCGGCGAGGGTCCCCGGATCGTGGGAGGCGATCGCCACCGTCCGGTCGGCCGCGACGTCGGTCAACGTCCCGAGGACCGCCTCGCCGGTCTCGCTGTCGAGTTCGCCGGTCGGCTCGTCGGCGACGATCACGTCGGGATCGGTCGACAGCGCCCTCGCGATCGCCACGCGCTGGCGCTCGCCACCCGAGAGCTCCCCCGGGAGGTGATCCACGCGGTCGGCCAGTCCGACCTCCTCGAGCAGCGCCACCGCCCGTCGACGCCGCCGGTGGCGCGGAACGCCCGCCTGGACCAGCGGCAGGGCGACGTTCGCCCGGGCCGACAACGACGGCAGGAGGTGAAACCGCTGGAAGACGATCCCGACGTGTCGGCGACGGTGCCGGAGCCGGCCGCGGTCCGAGAGCGAGCGGAGGTCGGTGCCGAGCAGCTCGACCCGCCCCGTCGTCGGAACCAACAGCCCGGCGACGGCGTGGAGGATCGTCGACTTGCCGCTCCCGCTCGGCCCGGCGAGCCCGACGACCTCCCCGGGATCGACGGTCACGGAGACGCCCCGCAGTGCGGTCACCGTTCGCTCCCGGCCGGCCCCCAGGCCGCCGCCAGCGTACTCGTGGCCGACGTCGACGAGCCGGATCGCCGGCTCGCCGTCGTCGATTCCTCCCGTCGCCGAGCGGCCGAAGAGCCTCACGGCCCTGGGGACGCCATCCCCTCTCATTGTTTCCCCTCGCCTACCCCACACGCCGGTCGATCGGCCTGCCGTTCGGAGCCGATACCGTCGCCGGCGGCGACTGGAAGCGTTCACGTACACCGACCTATCGGCCGTTCGATCC
>LKNG01000042.1 GCA_001564115.1 Natrialbaceae archaeon Tc-Br11_E2g8
GGGCCGATCACGTCGAAACGCTCGACAGCGAGGGGTACGACGCCGTCTACGGGGACTTTCGCAGTGCCACGATCCGGAAGGACGCGGCCCTGAAGAAAGCCGAGTTCGTCCTCTCCTCGTCGGTCCAGCTCGAGGTGAACAAGGCGTTGCTCGAGGAGGTCGGCGGGGACGCGACGGTCATCCTCGAGGCCGAACGGACCGAGGACGCACGGGAGCTCTACGAACGGGGTGCCCACTACGTCATCGTGAGCGGCCGGCTCGCCGCCGACCGGCTCGCGGACTACCTCGAGGCGTACCTCCTCGGGAACGAGGCCTTAGAGCGGGCGATCCGGAGCGACATCGAGTTGCTCGAGAGCCCCGACCCGTTCCCCGGCACCCACGAACGGCTCCAGGGTGGTCTCGATGACTGATAGTGAGTATTGCGAGTCTTTATCGCCGAGGGTCGAGAGAATCGGTCTTCGAGGGCCGAAACAGCCGTGTTCTCACTGCCGTGCCGAAAATTATCGCAATAATCACTATGAGACGTCCGTCGTGGCCCCGACGACCCGACGCCGAGGACCGACGGTCGTGGCGCACCCGGGGTGGTTCCGATGAGCGAGCTGCTCACCGCCGTCTCGATTCTCTTTATCGTCGCGGGGCCGTTCTTGCTGGTGGCGAACCGGTTCGATCTGCCGACCGTCCCGTTTTTGATCATCGCGGGGATCGTCGCGGGCGGGTTCGTCGACGAGGACCTCGTGTTGGAGCTCGCACAGTACGGCATCGCCCTGCTCGTGTTTAGCTTCGGTATCGGCATCCAGCTCGACGCCGTCCGGACGGTGCTCGCGGACAGCGAGATCGCCGCGTTCGCACAGATCGCCGTCCTGGGTGGTCTCGGAACCGCAATCGGGGTCGTCCTCGGCGTGGCACCCGGGGAGGCGATCTACCTCGGCGTCGCCGCGGCGCTCTCCTCGACGATCGTCGGCACGGCGCTGCTCGAGTCGGAGATCAGGATGGAACTCGTCCACGGTCGGCTGGCCCAGTCGATCCAGCTCGTCCAGGATCTGGTCGCCATCGTCTTCGTGCTCGTGGTCGGTGCCGGCACGCTCGCGGCCGATCCGATCGCGACGCAGGTCGGCTACGGCGTGGCTCTGCTGGTCGTCGCCATCGTCGTCAACCGCTACCTGTTCGATCTGATCGGCCGGCTCGCGGGCGGCTCGGACGAGCTGATGATCATCGGGGTCGTCTCGTTGCTCGTGATGTTCGTCGGCGCGGCCGAGCTCGCCGGCGTCTCGATCGTCGTCGGCGCGTTCGCCGCCGGCCTCGCGGTCCGGCACGATCCCGCCGCGTATCTCGGCCTGTTCAACGGGCTCGACTCGATCAGGGACTTCTTCGTCGCCATCTTCTTCGTGACGGTCGGTGCGTTGGTCGTGCTCCCGTTCGTCGAGACCGGCACCGCCGAGTCCGTCGAGAAGCTCCTGCTCGCCGGCGGTCTCGTGGCCCTGACGGCGGTCGTGAAGCCGGCGGTGACCACCGCGATCCTGATCTACCAGGGGTACGAGAGCCGCTCGGCGGCCCTGACCAGCCTCCACACCGACCAGGTCAGCGAGTTCGCGCTCATCATCGCGATCGAGGCGCTTCTGATCGGGCTGTTGAGCCAGTCGGTGTTCGACGCGATCATCCTCGCTGCGGCGGCGACGATGATCACCTCGAGTCTCAGCCAGCGGTACAACGAGGGGATCTACCGCGCCCTGGCCGACCGCGGGCTGTTCCCGGAGCGACACGGGAAGGTAGACGCGTGGAGCGCGGTCCCGGACGGGATCGCCGACCACGTCGTCGTCGTCGGCTACGGCCGACAGGGCCGGCGGCTGGTCGAGGTCTGTGAGTCACTCGGCCAGCGGTACGTCGTCGTCGAGAACGATCCACTGCGCCGAGAGCGGGTCGCCTCCGAGTGTGAGGCGTACGTCTTCGGCGACGCGATGGAGACCTACACCTGGGAGAAAGCGGCCGTCGAGGACGCCCGGCTGGTCGTCTCCGCGGTCGACTCCGAACCCGTCTCCAGACGCATCGCCTCGTTCGAGTTCGACGCCGACGTCGTCCTCCGGTCGAGCGACGTGGAACTGGCCCTCGAGTTGCTAGAGCGCGGCGTGGTGTACGTCGGCGTCTCGGACCTGCTCGCCGGCGAGCAGCTGGTCAAACACGTACAGGCTGTGTTACGTGGCGAACGCACGCCCGAGGAGCTGCGAGCCGAAATGATGGGGGAGCTGGACGTGGACCCCACCTCGCCCGTCGGCACTCGCTCGGTCGTCGGCTGATCTCCGACCCGTCGACGACGGTCACCGGGAGTCGTTCCCGACCGACCGGCTCGCGGCCGAAAGCACGTCCGTCGCCCGTTTGACCGCGGCGCCGCGTTCGACGAACACGAGCGTCCTCGGGGGGGTCGCCGCCTTCGGGCGGACCCGGAGGCCGGCGTCCCGGGCCGCGTCGGCCGCCGCCTCCCGGCCGACCCCGAACTCCAGGTGGAGCCGGTCGGGGTGGACGAACGCCCGGGCGAGCCGAACCGACTCCCCGTCATCGGTTTCGCCCTCTCCACCGTCCGATCCGTCCCCACCGTTACCGGATCCGTCCTCCGTATCGTCCGATCCGTGCTCACCGTCGTCGGATCCGTCCTCCGTATCGTCCGATCCGTGCTCCGGGGACGGCGGACGACGCTCGACGTCGTACGCCCGGGCCCCGCCGACGGTCGGCTCGACGTCCCGGTCGGCGTCGACCACCGAGAGGGCGGCGAGCTCGCCGTCCCGGCGGCCGGTGAGCTCCGAGGCGAGCAGCTCGGCGATCCGGCGGCCGTCGGTGATCTCGTCGTCGACCATACGCGACCGTCGTCGCGGCGGTACTAACCGTCTTCGAGAAGCGTCTCCCGGGCGTCCGGCGCGACGTCGGCGACGTCGACCCCCTGCCGGCGGGCGTAGACGATCGCCGCGGCCTCGATGGTCAGCTCGAGGTCGCGCTGGAGGGCGTTGATGCCGCCGACGGCCTCGTGTTTCTCCAGCCCGGCGGCGACCAGCGCGTCGAGGACGCGCTCGAACGCCGACCGCTCGGCGAGGACGTCGTCGTCGGGGACGAACCCGTCGGGGACGGTCACCTCGCTCGCGTCGACGGCGAGCCGGAGCCGGGGACCGTCCCGCTCGAGTATCCCCTCGCGCGTGGCGACGTCGACCAGCCGTTTCGACTGATCCGGCGAGAACCAGCGCCGGTCGAGCGAGAGCGCGACGACGAACTCGTTCTCGCGGAGGCGGTCCGTCCCCCGATCCTTGAACGGGGCGGCGACGGCGACGCGCAGGCTCATCGACGTCCAGTGCTCGAAGCCGGGAGTTAACGGTAGCGGTTCAGTCCGAGGCGCGGCCCCCGCCCGGCCGGTCGGCGCGCGAGGGCGGCGGGAACTCCGCCGGCGTCGGCTCGGGCGGCTCGGGGAGGACACACCGGTCGGGCTCGCGGTTGACGTGCTCGTACCGGCCGGGGGTGTTCGCGAGGGGGTGTGCGGGGTTGCGGTCGCTGTCGATGCGGGCCGCCCGGAGCTCGCCGAACCCCACGAGGCGAGCGCGGATCCCCCGCCAGTGGTTCGCGCTCGCCGGCGGCACCGAGAGCGGCCGCGGCGGCTCGTAGCGCGGGTGTTTGCCCGCGAGGACGGCGGCGTTGACGTTGCTCGCGAGCTCGTCGTGGTCGACGAGCACGCCGACCCGCGAACCCGGCGGCGCCCGCGCCGCGAGGACGTCGAGACCGAGGTGTAACGCCCGGTACTCGGCGACGTTGTTGTCCGGGGGGGAGTCCGCCGCCGCGATCCGTGCGACGCGGGTGCCGTCTCTGGTCTCGACGACGGCGCCGAGTCCCCCGCCGTTTCGCCGGTAGGAGCCGTCTGTGGCGACGTAGAAGTCACGGTGGTGGGTCCGGGGCGGGTGGGCGATGTGGGGCGTCGGTGACTCGTCGAACAGGTCCCGAAGGGCGGGCCGGCCGTGAGCGGCCATGGCTCGCCGTAAGGTCTTTCGATACTTAACTGTACTGTCGGTGAGAGGTCACGTGGGGGCTGTACTGCCGGAGGACGGTGTCGAGTCAGCTGTGTCGCGTGAGAGACGAACGCAGCCGGGCGGCGGTGAGCCAGCGCTCGAACGGCGCCGGGCGACAGGGAGTATCGATCGGATCCTGGCGTGGCGCTCCGGAGCGTGGTGTCCACCCCTGGGGTCGGTAGGCTTAAGTACGGCCCTCGCCCGGATAGGGCAAGTCGTCGGCGGTGTATCGCCGTCGATTGCCCGGTCGATGGCCGGACGACGGTCAGCCGGTCGATGACAGGTCGTCGATCGCCCGGTCGATGGCCGGACGACGGTTAGCCGGTCGATGGCAAGGCCCGGGGGAGCTGTCTGTAGCGGGGAGCTATCCCCCGCGGAGTAACTCGCCGTAGCGTAGAAAACACTTAAGTGTATGCTACGGCGAAGTTCGGAGTAGAATCCCGCGATGGTTCGGAAAAAGAAGCTGAGTCCGAGCGGTGCCAAAGACGAGGACGGTAACTACCACAACGTCCACCTCAACCTCCACGAGGACGAGCTCGCAGTCGCGGGGATGGACATCGGTGACGAAGTGTTCGTCCGCGTGCGAGACGGCAAGATCATCATCCAGAAAGCCGACGAGGACGAGGTCGAACACGAGTTCTAGCGCGTCCGACGTGGCACGGAAACCGACCGGTCGGCGAGCGGTCGCGCCGGTCGCCGTCCGACTGTCGTCAGACCGTGAACTACGGTTCAACGTTCGTCGAAGTCGGTCGGTGAAAAGGTAATGCTTTTCCACGGCCGTAGGTAACCCCGGGCCATGGCCGAGGAGCTACACCGGGGATTAGAGGGTGTCTTAGTCGCTGAATCGGAGCTCAGCTCGATCGACGGCGACGCCGGGCGACTGGTCTACCGCGGCCACGCCATCGAAGATCTCGCTCGCGAGGCGAGCTACGAGGAGGTGCTGTACCTGCTCTGGGAGGGTCACCTCCCCGACGTCGCGGAACTCGAGACGTTCTCCGAACGGATGGCGGCCGAACGCCACGTCGACGACGACGTCCTCGAGACGGTCGACCGGCTGGCCGCGGCCGAGGAGTCCCCGATGGCGGCGGTACGGACGATCGTCTCGACGCTGTCGGCGTTCGATCCGGACGCCGACGTCGATCCGATCGACCGCGAGGCGAACTTCCGGAAGGGTCGACACGTCACCGCCAAACTCCCGACGGCGATCGCGGCGTTCGAACGCCGTCGGCGCGGCGAGCCGGTCGTCGAACCCCGCGAGGAGCTCTCCCACGCCGGGAACTTCCTGTACATGCTCAACGGCGAGGAGCCCGACGAGGTGCTCGCGGAGACCCTCGATCAGGCGCTCGTGCTCCACGCCGACCACGGACTGAACGCCTCGACGTTCTCGGCGAAGGTCACCGCGAGCACGCTCGCGGACCTCCACTCGGCGATCACCAGCGCCGTCGGAACCCTCTCCGGGAGCCTCCACGGCGGTGCGAACCAGGACGTAATGGAGATGCTCAAGGAGGTCGACGAGAGCGACGCCGAGCCCCGCGAGTGGATCGAGACCGCCCTCGAGGAGGGTCGGCGCGTGCCGGGATTCGGCCACCGGGTGTACAACGTCAAGGATCCGCGAGCGAAGATCCTGAGCGAGCGATCGGAGGCCCTCGGCGAGGCCGCCGGCGAGATGAAGTGGTACGAGATGAGCCGCACGATCGAGGAGTACCTGCTGGCCGAGAAGGGGCTGGCGCCGAACGTCGACTTCTACTCGGCGTCGATGTACTACCAGATGGGGATTCCGACCGATCTGTACACCCCGATCTTCGCGATGAGCCGAGTCGGCGGCTGGATCGCTCACGTCCTGGAACAGTACGCGGACAACCGTCTGATCCGCCCGCGCAGCCGCTACGTCGGCCCCGACCCCGACCGGACGGAGTTCGTCCCGCTCGCCGACCGGTAACCGTCCTGCTCGACTCCTCCGTCGGTAACCCTCCCCACCGACCGTCCGTTCGGCCACGACAGACGTCCGTCATCGGTCCGTCCGACACCAGTTTCACCCCGCTCCCGTCCCCCAGTTTCACTTTCACCGTGCGTACCTGGCCTTTATTATCCTCGCGCGTCCGGATACACCTGCACGTCACACGCCGTGCACCCCTGTCCTGTCGTGTCGTCCGCCGGCGGCACAACCCTTACAACCGTTCCCGGTACAGTCGGGGCCATGCTCTCGCTTTCGGACGTCCTCGAGGCCCGCGATCGGGTCCGGGAGACCGCCCGCCACACGCCCCTGGAGGCCTCACACACCTTCTCCGAGATGACCGACGCCGACGTCCACCTCAAACTCGAGAACTTCCAGCGGACGGGGGCGTTCAAGATCCGCGGGGCGACGAACCGGATCGCGACGCTCACCGCGGCCGAACGCGAGGCCGGCGTCGTCACGGCGAGTGCGGGCAACCACGCCCAGGGGGTCGCCCTGGCGGCCAGCCGGGCCGGCGTCGACGCGAAGATCGTGATGCCCGAACACGCCCCCATCGCGAAGGTGAAAGCGACCCGGAGCTACGGCGGGACGGTCGTCCTCCACGGGGCGGACTACAGCGAGGCAGCGAGCCGGGCCCACGAGCTCGAACGCGAGGAGGGGCGGACGTACCTCCACGCGTTCGACGACGAGGACGTGATGGCCGGGCAGGGGACGATCGGCCTCGAAATTCTGGAGGACTGCCCCGACCCCGAGACGGTCGTCGTGCCGATCGGCGGCGGTGGGCTGATAAGCGGCGTCGCGGTCGCGATCAAATCACGGCGGCCGTCGGTCCGCGTGGTCGGCGTCCAGGCCGAAGGTGCCGCAAGCGCCGCGGCGTCGCTCGAGCGCGGCGAGATCGTCACCCGCGAGGGCGTCGACACCGTCGCCGACGGCATCGCCACCCGCCGGGTCGGCGAGCGGACCTTCCCGGTGATCCGCGAGTACGTCGACGAGGTGGTCACCGTCTCGGATCCGGAGATCGCCGTCACGATGGTCCACCTGCTCGAGCGCTCGAAGACCCTCGTCGAGGGCGCCGGCGCGGTCGCGCTCGCGGCGATCCTCTTCGAGGCGTTCGAGTACGAAGACGGGGAGACGATCGTCGCCGCCCTCTGTGGCGGCAACGTCGACCTGAACACGCTCACGACCGTGATCGTCCGCGGGCTCGTCGAGACCGGCCGCTACCTGAAGATCCGGACGGTCCTCAAGGACAACCCCGGCGCCCTCGACGAGCTGCTCGAGATCTTCACCGCCCACCGGGCGAACATCTACGCCATCCAGCACGACCGGACCTCCCGGGAGGTCGGGATGAGCGACGCCGAAGTCGAGATCGACCTCGAGATGCGCGGTCCCGACCACGTCGAGGCGTTCCTCGAGGCGCTCGAATCGGCCGGCTACCCCGTCGAGGTGCTCGTCTAGAGCGGTAACGCTTTCACGCCCGACCGTCACCGGAGCACAATGGCCGACAGCGACCTCATCGAGTTCGTCGACCGTTCGCTGAGCGAGGAGACGAGAGCGGAGTTCGACCGCCGCGTCGCCGAACAGGCCGCCGAGCTCGCAGACGCCCTCGAGGAGGGGCGACTCGACAACCCCGGCTTCGGGCTGGGGATCGAACTCGAGCTCTACGCCGTCGACGACGGCGGCGAGCTCGCCCGGCTTCCTCGGGCCGTCTTCGAGGCGCCGTGTAACAAGGAACTCGGCGTCCACAACGCAGAGCTCAACACGACCCCCGATCCGTTCGACGGCGACGGCCTCGCGAGCCAGGCCGAGAAGCTCCGGCGGAATCTCCGGGAGACGCGACGGGCTGCCCGACGGGAGGGCCGGGAGCTCGTCCTCGACGCGATGTGGTCGGTCCCGCCGGCGGAAGGCACCCGGTCGTACCTCGGCGACGTCCGCGAACGCGACGGGGTGACGATCGCCGAGAACATGAGCCCCTCCCCGCGGTACGTCGCCATCGACAACGACATCCTCGATCGAACCGGCGGGAGCGTCCCCGTCTCGGTGCCGGGAGCCGACCACGAGTTCCCCTCGATCCTCTGTGAGTCGCTGACGAGTTCGATCCAGCCACACCTCCAGGTGCCCGACGCCGCGAACTTTCCGCAGTACTACAACGTCGCGCTGGCGATCGCCGGCCCCGTACTCGCCGTGACGACGAACTCCCCGCTCGCGCCGGTGGACCTCTACGATCCGGCGGATCCGTACGCGCTCCTCGACGACACCGCCCACGAGCTCCGGATCCTCGTCTTCGAGGGCTCGATCAACGACGCCTGGGAGAAGGTCCGCTTTCCCAGCCGGATCGAGTCGACCGGCGAGACCGTCGACGCGCTGGTCGACGATCACACCTGCGCGCCGGTCCTCCGGGAGTGGATCGACGACGGCCCCCGGGAGACGTTCGACGAGCGGTTCTGGGAGCTCGATCACAAGCGAGGGACCTACTGGCGGTGGGTCCGTGCGGTGGCCGGCGGCCAGCCGGTCGGCCGCGGCGACGAGCGGTCGCTCCGGATCGAGTTCCGTCCGATCCCGACCCAGCCGACGGTCGCCGACAACGTCGGCGTGCTGGCGCTGGTCGCCGGCGCGATCCGTGGGCTGGTCGCCGCCGACCACCCCGTCGACTCCCTCCCGCAGGACGCCGCCGAGGGGAGCTTCTACAGCGCCGTCGCCGACGGGCTCGACGCCGAGCTCGCCTGGATCGACGCCGACGGCGAGCCGACGACCGACTCCGACGTCGTATACGAGGAGCTGTTCGCCTTCGCCCGCCGGGGACTCCGCGAGCAGGGGGTCTCCGAGGGTGTCATCGAGGAGTACGTGGCTCCCCTCGAGAGCCGCTGGGAGTCCCGGACGAGCCCGAGCCGGTGGAAGCTCGAGCGCGTCCGGGAGGGGCTCGACGACGGCGAGGACCTCGAGACCGCGGTCCGGGGGATGGCCGCGGAGTACGTCGACCGGGTCACCGCGGAGACGCCCTTCGCCGAGTGGACGTGACCGCGAGGAGATCGATCCCGGCCGTGACGGCGACCCACGGAGTTTTAAGTCCGATCGGTACGATCGACCCGTATGAAACGGATCGTCAGCACGGACGATGCACCGGCCGCGGTCGGCGCGTACAGCCAGGCGACGACGGAAGGGTCGCTGCTTTTCACCGCGGGACAGATCCCGTTTACCCCCGAGGGTGACTCCCTCGCCGGCGAGCCGATCGCCGAGCAGACCGAGCGGGCCATGGAGAACGTCCTGGCGATCCTCGAGGCCGAAGGTGCCGGCGTCGAGGACCTGCTGAAGGTGACGATCTACCTCGACGACATCGACGACTTCGAGGAGATGAACGAGGTCTACGCCGGCTTCTTCGACGAGGAGCCCCCGGCACGGAGCGCCTTCGAGGTCGCCAACCTCCCGAAAGGCGTCGGCATCGAGATCGAGGCGATCGCGACCCTGGAGTGATGCTCCCCCGGGAGGCACCGGCCGACCCGCGCTCGCGGGCGTTCTCCGCGACCCTCTGGGGGGCGGTCGGCACCCTCGCGTTCCTGGTGGTCTTCCAGGGGTACGCCCTGCTCGCCGGCCCCCTGCTCCCGTTCGCCCAGGGGGCGATCGTCGCCTTCGGCGTCGGCGTCCTCGCCGCGGTCGGCGCCTACGCGGTCGAGGTGCGGATCGCTGACTGGGCCGCCCGGCGTGTGCGGGAACGGGGAGACGGCTGACGATCGGCGGTTTCGGCTGACGGTCGACGGTCTCTGCTGACGATCGGCGGTCTCTGCTGACGATCGGCTGTCTCGGTTGACCGGACCACAACGACCATCACCCTGCCGAACGACGTCGGTTCCAATGGTACGTTCCGAGTTCAACCACGTGACCATCTACGGGAGCGATCTCGACGAGCTGGTGGCCTTCTACACGGAGGTGTTCGGCCTGGAACGGGTCCAGTCGCCGAACCTCGGGAACCCCCTCGCCTGGCTGCGGTGTGGGGACAAACAGCTCCACATCGTCGAGCGGGAGACCGAGCCCCCCCGGTATCACCACTTCGGGCTGACGGTCGACGACTTCGAGGCCGTCTTCGAGCTGGCCCGCGAACGCGGACTGTTCGACGAGGCGCTCGCCCCCGAGGAGGGACTGCCGGTGTTCGAACTCCCGGACGGCGCCGTCCAGATGTACCTCCGGGATCCGGCAGGTAACCTCGTCGAAGTCGACTGGCCGGCCGTCGAGCGCCTCGATCCGGCCACGAGAGCCCACGTCGTCGACCGCAGCGACCAGCACCCACAGACGGCGGCACAGTCCCGGGCGACGCTCTTTCTGGACGACGGGAAGTGATCGGGCCAGGGGGCGATCGACGGCTCGAAGCCGACGAGAGTCGACCGACCGCACGAAGCCGAGAGGAGGCGTCCACGGCTCGAGGGGAGCGACCGAGCGCACGAAGCCGGCGAGAGGCGGCCGGGTGCACGGGCGACGGTTCGGACGGTCCGACTCCCGTCGCCCACGGGGTTGGTGAACGGGAGTCTCGTAACAGTTAAACGACCGACCGGGCTAGGTTCACGCGAGCCAGGATGGCCGAACGGTAAGGCGCACGCCTGGAAAGCGTGTTCCCTTTCGGGATTCTGGGTTCAAATCCCAGTCCTGGCGTCCAAATTTTTGTTTGGGTTCTACGTATGAGAGAGGGGTCGCCACGTCACACACCGTCGACTTCGCGACCACCGAGGCCGACACCTACGCCCCGGAGCTCCTCGAGCGCGAGCAGTGGATGGGTCGCCCCGAGGGAAAGAAACTCCCGGCACGACCCCGACGAGTGACCCATGCACCGGGAGGGACATTACGGCGCGTCGTTGCTGGCGTACGCGCCGATCGGCTTCGTCGTGATCGCGGTCGGGTATCCCGTCGCTGGCGTCGGTGGGGGTGCTCTCGCGGTAATGCTCGCGATGCTCCCGGATACAGACCTGCGGATCCCCGGAATCAAACATCGGGGAGTGACCCATACGGTTCAGTTTGCGGCGATCGTGGGCGTTCCCTCCGGCGCGCTCGTGGGGGCGGTGGCGGCGTCAGCACCGACGAGTTACGCCCCGATCGTCGCCGGGATCGCGGGCTTCGTGTTCGGGTTCGTGACCGGAGCCGTGTCGATCGTGGCCCACATCGCGGCCGACGCGCTCACGCCGATGGGTGTGACGCCCTTCGGGGAGGACGGACCGCATATCACGTTCGACGTGTGCCGTGCCGACAACCCGATCGGGAACTACGGGCTTCTGATTCTCGGGGGCACAGCGGCGCTCGGCGCGTTCTATCTCGGCGAGGCGGTGAACGCCGCGCTCTAGGACGGGACGGGCGCGGAACCCGCCCTGACCGTCGACGGGTGCGCGGCAGATCGCCCTCTGTTGAGCCACGGCGGCGCCGAGTGTGTGGTCCCATCGGTCGGGATGCTGTAGCCGGATGTCCAACGGTCCATCCACATGGACTGACCCTGATACGTTGCAGCTATCGTTAGCGTGATCGCCACCGGTGCACTCTACATCTATGTGAACTCTGTGAGGTCGCCGATCAATTTCGCGTACACGATGAGTTCATACACCAGTGTCGCAGGAACGACGAGAAGCCCAATGATCGTCACGGCAAGTACCATCTGACCGATGGTAAAGAGCGTCGGAAGCACGATCAGCCAAAGCAGGACCACGACGAGATACCGAAGACCGAACGCGGTATCGAGGATAGCACGCAGCTCGAATGGGTCTCGCATCCGCCGTCGCCGACAGAAATGAAACAGGATCGACGTCCCGAGGTACACGAGGCCAAAGTACACGGGGACGAGGATCAGGAACGCCGCAATTCCTGCCGGCTCACTGATCGATCCAGCCAGCGAAACGAGAAACAGCAACACGACGAATACTAGCAGATACGGGAGGAAAACCGCCGTCAGCTTCAGCCCATCGAAGAACAGACTGCCGTACTCCTCGAACTGCGGTGGTGGGTCGCCATCCATGGCGTTTCCAATCGCTCTGGTGAAGAAACCAAGCAGGACGAACAACGGGAGAACGAGTACGGACCCAACCACCAGAAGTGACCCGATTACGAGGGTTTTCAGATAATCGTCGTCGGTAAGGGGGTACTTCACCGCGTCAACAATCATGAGCGGAACTTCGGTTTTTCCGATATAAGTCTTGTCCGATCCGTTAGCAGAACCCTCGAGGGGTTGAAAGGCGCGGTACTCCGTTCGAACCCCGACTCTCGCATACACGCCTCTCACCGTCGTTCGAGTCGGTATGCGAGGGCTGGGATTCGAACCCAGGGACCCCTACGGGAGCGGGTCTTAAGCCCACCGCCGTTGGCCTGGCTTGGCTACCCTCGCGACAGCCCTCCGTTGTGCGGGCGGTGGGATGTGCGTTTCGGTGTCTGCGGGCGGAGCGACGGCCGTCCCGGGCTCGTTCGGCTGTCGGAGAGTTCCGTCTCACTCCGATGTCGGCGTCGGCAGCCCGTAGCTCACGCCGGTCAGCTCGGTCGAGATCCTCCAGAGCCGTCGGGCGGCCTCGCGGTCGTGAGAGGCCGGCGAGGAGCGCTGGCGCTCGGGCGGCCCCCGCATGTCGAACAGCCCCCCGGGTCCGTAGTACTCCCCGCCTTCGACGTCGGGGGCGGTGGCGGCGTACAGCGTCGGCAACGCGCCCATCTCGGCCGGCTGGGCGAAGAGGGCGTTCGCGACGCGCATAGCGGCCAGCCGCAGCCGCGAGCCGGCCAGCTCGGGCCCACGAAACTGGAGGTTCGTGTCGGCGTAGCCGGGGTGGACGCCGACGCTCGCGACCGACCGGCCGGCGGCCGCGAGCCGCCGGTCGAGCTCGTAGGCAAAGAGGAGGTTCGCGAGTTTCGACTGGGCGTAGGCCGTCCACGGGCCGTAGCCGTTCTCGCCGTGGAGGTCGGCGAACTCCATCTCGCCGCGTTCGTGGAGCCCACTCGAGACCGTGACGATCCTGGCGTCGTCGGTCAGCCGGTCGAGCAGCCGGCCCGTCAGCGCGAAGTGGCCGAGGTGGTTGACCCCGAACTGGGTCTCGAAGCCGTCCTCGGTCTCCCGGCGGGGGATCGCCATCACGCCCGCGTTGTTGACGAGCAGGTCGAGCTCCCCGGCGAACCGCTCGGCGAACGCCTCGATCGACGCCAGGCTGGCGAGGTCGAGTTCCTCGACCCGGAGCTCGGCGTCGGGGACGTCGGCGTGGACCTCCCCCGCCGCCGTCCGGCCGCGGTCGACGCTCCGACAGGCCATGATCACCTCCGCGCCCGCCCGGGCGAGCTCCCTTACCGTCTCGAGCCCGATGCCGCTGTTCGCACCCGTCACGACGGCACGCCGTCCGCGTTGATCCGGGATCTCCCCGGCGTCCCAGCTCATGACGATTCCGTACGGGTGCCACGGACAAAGACCGATCGCCGCTTCGGACGATGGTCGTCGGTTCGGCTAGGATCGCCGGCTGTGGTTCGGACGACGATCGTCGAGTGTAATTCGGACGATAGCTACCGGCTGTGGTTCGCCTACGGTCTCCGGTTGGGGAGACGGTCGATCCCCGATCGCGGACTCACTCCCACTCGACGGAGACCGACTCGAGGAGGACGTCCTCTTTGGGCCGGTCGTCGGCGTCGGTCTCGACCGCACCGATCGCCTCGACGACGTCCATCCCGTCGGTCACCTCGCCGAAGACGGCGTGGCGGCCGTCGAGGTGGGGCTGGGCGCCGAGGGTGATGAAAAACTGCGAGCCGTTGGTGTTCGGCCCCGAGTTCGCCATCGAGAGGATCCCCGGCCCGTCGTGGGTGAGCTCGTCGTGGAACTCGTCGTCGAACGTGTACCCCGGACCGCCGCGGCCGGTGCCGGTCGGGTCCCCACCCTGGATCATAAAGCCCTCGATGATCCGGTGGAAGAGCACGTCGTCGTACAGCGGCTCGCCCTCGACGGTCTCGCCCGTCTCGGGGTCAGTCCACTCCTTGCCGCCGGTCGCGAGGCCGACGAAGTTCGCGACGGTCTTCGGGGCGCGTTCCTCGAAGAGTTCGACCTCGACGTCGCCCTCGCTGGTGTGTAACGTGGCCGTTGGATTAGCCATACCCGTCCCGAAGGTGGGCCCGGTGAAAACGGTGGTGGTCCCGGCCCGTCGCCGGCGGGGCAACCCCCGGCCTCCCTCCCGGACTCGGCCCATCGCCGGCGGGGCAACCCCCGGCCTCCCTCCCGGACTCGGCCCATCGCCGGCGGGGCAACCCCCGGCCTCGGCCCGTCACCCACAACAGCCGTCAACTCTATGCTCCCGGTGGCCCCACCGGCTCCCATGGGAACACACGAGGCCGAGCGGGTGGTCCTCGCGACCCTGCCCTCGGGGGTCGAGCTCGCGACGACGGTCCACCGCTACGTGGGGGCGGCCGACGGGCCGACGATCTACCTCCAGGCCGCCCAGCACGGCCGGGAGGTAAACGGCACGGAGGTGTTGCGTCGCTTCCACGGCCGCCTCGAGCCCGGGGAGCTCGCTGGCACCGTGATCGCCGTCCCCGTCGCGGATCCGCTGACGTTCGATCGGGTCTCTTACACCGCGCCGGAGGTCTTCGACAGCCTCAACCCGAACATGAACCGCGTCTGGCCGGGGACCACCACGGGGAGCCTGCGGGACCGGATGGCCGCCCGCCTCTGGGAGTACGTCGAGGACGCCGACGCGGTCGTCGACCTCCACACCGGCAGCCCGGAGATGTACCCCCACGTCGTCTACCGGGAACGGGAGACGCCTTCCCGGGCCCTCGCGGAGGCGTTCGGACTCGAGTTGCTCCTGGCGGTCGAGGACGACCTCGACGCGACGGGCGGTCGGGGGTTCGCGGGGAAGCTCCGGCTCGCGGCCGCCCGCGAGGGGATCCCGGCGATCACCCCCGAGCTCGGCTACAACAAACGGATCCTCGAGGAGGTCGTCGAGGACGGCGTCGACGGGCTCTTCGGCGTCCTCCGGGCGCTCGACGCGCTCCCGGGGAAGCCCCCGGAGTGGGAGGGTGCCGTCGGCACGGGCTACTGCGGGCGGGTCCGTGCCCCCGTCTCGGGGCTGTTCCGGTCGGCCCCCGAGCTCGCGGTCGGCGAACGCGTCGCCGCCGGCACCGACCTCGGGACGATCTACCACCCGACGCGGTACGAGCCGCTGGCCGACGTCACCGCCGGCTGTGACGGGATCCTCTACGCGCTCGCCCGGGAGTCGACGGTCGTCGTCGGCGACACGCTGGCGAACGTCGCCCGCGTGGA
>LKNG01000043.1 GCA_001564115.1 Natrialbaceae archaeon Tc-Br11_E2g8
CGTCGACGAGATCGTCACACTCGGTAGCGAGCCGTGCTGGCAGACAGTCAGGACACCAGACGTCCTCGAGGAGGTCCATCAGGAGACGGTAGAGCGGTCGGTCCTGAGCGGGAACGACGGTCGCGTCGCTGACCCCGTGGACCCAGTGACTCGAGACCGCGAGATCGCCACCCAGGAGCTCGTGCTCACGTGGGCGTGGGACGTGCGTCGCAGCCTCGCGACTCACGCCGACTCACCTCGGGATTCGTCGACGAGAGCGGGGTGAGGGAACGCCGTCCGGCTCTCGACGTCGTAGAGGCGACTCGCCGGAACGAACTCCTCAGACATCGGGTTCACCCCCGTGACGGCCGGCGGCGATCTCGGGGTCAGGGATCGGGACGTCGACGCCGGCGGCGCTCCCGCGACTCAACCGGCGGTGGCTGTCGCACTCGGGACAGCGGTGGGCCCGGTCGCGATCGTCACCGAACACCCGGCCGAACCGGGGGGTGACGTGGGCGTCACAGTGGAGACAGGTCGAGGTGTCGACGTGACTCCAGGCGGTCAGACTCACGCAGACCACCCCCGATTTCCTTCGGGATAATCGCCAGCCGCCGTCGATACGGATTCGAAACCGTCAGTCCCTCGATTTTCTGAGGGGGTTTGTACGTACTGACGAGTGCTGCATAATGCGGTGTCAGCCGCGAGAGTCGCGACTAACGGAACACTTCGGAAACTATAAAAATTCTCATGGACTCGCTGGGATTCGAACCCAGGGCCTCTTCCTTGCGAAGGAAGCGATCTACCACTGATCTACGAGCCCGCGGCGTCAGCTAGCCGTGGTCGCTATTTGATTCTTGTGTTTCCCGGGTCAGGTGACGAGACGTCGCTCGGGGTGGGCAGCCGGGGTCTGGAGCACCCGGGCGCGGCCGCCGACCAGCCCGAGCATGAGGCCGGTGAAGTGAGCGACCAGCGCCGCCCGCGGACTCATCGTCGCGACGGTCACCCCGGCGGCGACGACGGCGAAGAAGCCGAGCACGACCCACCTGGGGACGTCGACGCTCGCGGCCACGCCCTCCGCGACGGGGTTGGAGGCGAGCAGGTAGCCGAGCAGGGCGAAGATCGCGCCGCTGGCGCCGAGGACGGGTGCGGCGGCTCCGAGGATCCCCATCACCCACACCTGTGCGATCCCCGCGGTCGCGCCGGTCAGGAGGAAGAAGACGTGAAACCGCAGCCGGGTGGTCGCTCGGGCGACCGGCCAGCCAAAGAGCACGAGCGCGATGCTGTTAGAGAGGAGGTGACCGAGCCCGCCGTGGGCGTAGACGCTCGTGGCGATCGTCCAGGGGTCGTCGGCGACGGGCGGTGAGAGCGCGAACGGACCGGTCGCAGAGCCCACGACGCCGACGACGGTCTGGGCGACCGCGACGATCGCAAAGAGGGCCAGGACGTCGACGATCGGACCGACCGATCGGGGCATACCACGCCTACGGGAGGCGGCTACAAAAGCCCACAGCCTCCTCGCAGGCACGGATAGAGACCGTTACCACGGCTTCGGGAGCAACCCCACCGCGAGGAGGGCCGCCCAGACGTTCACCAGGAGGTGCATCAGCCACGCGCCGACGAGGTTGTCGTACCACAGGCGGAGCCCGACGAGGATCGCCCCGAGCAGGCCGGTGACGACCACGCTCACCGCGCCGGCGACGAAGACGTGCATCGACCCGAAGAGGACCACCGACGTCGCAGCGGCCAGGAGGATGCCCCATCCCCGGGCGAGGAGATGTCCGAACACCAGTCCACGAAAGAGCACCTCCTCGGCGACGGGTGCGACGAGCACGGAGCCAACGAGCAGGCTCGCCAAGCCGAACGTCGTGGTGACCTCCCCGGGATCGTGTGGCGTGACGCCGACCGACGTCGCCAGCGAGTTCACCACGACGACGATCCCGATTCCGGCGACGGCCGCGACGGCTGCGGCTCCCACCTCCCTTCCGGAGGGCCGTCGGAAGACGGCGACCGCGCGCCAGGTGGCGCGATCCCACCGGCGGTGGAGGACGAACAGGACGGCTACGCCGGCGATCCCCAGCGGCAGATTCGGGAAGGCCGGTGGCAACCCCGGATCGGCACCCATCGCGGCGACGTAGACCGCCGAGATAGTGACCAAGGCGAAAGCCACCGGAACGAACGGGAGCGCGAGTACCCAGGGGAGCGAGCGGTCGGCGAGCGGCTCGACAGTCGCGGCGAGCCGGCGTCGTCGCTCCGTCGGGAGGAGTCGAGCTGACGCCCCGCCACGCGTCGTCTCCGGAGGCACGCCCGATCGGTCGACTGCCGCGCACCTAACGGACACGGGCGTTTTCGGATCCGGAAAACGGCGCTGCCGCCTTTGGGTTCGGGACGACCGGGACCGAAATTAGGGTGAAACGGCCGGGATCGGAGTCGGGAAGCACGGTCGAAACGCGCTCAGGACGGGACGACCGTGATCGGTTTCTTGCGGTCGATCGCCCTCTCGAGTTCGTCGGCGATCGCGCTGCCACGGGAGACCTGGATCTCGCCGCCGCGGCTCACCGTCGCGGTGAAGAGGTACTCGCCGGCGGCCTGGATCTCGACGGTCTCGCCGGGTTCGCCCTCGACGGGGACGACGACGTGTCTGGAGGTGATCTCGGGCGTGACGATCCGGCCGGCGGAGCCGCCCGTCCCGCCCGAGCCGGAGTCGTGGCCGGGGTTTTCCTCGTGGGTCCGGACGTCGATGTCGATCCCCAGTCGGTTCTCGACGTCCGTGATCCGGCCGCCGCCTTTGCCGATCACCGTCGAGATGTCGCTCTCGTCGACGTAGACGATGGCCTTGTTCCCGCCGACGATCTCGACGTCGACCGGCCCCCGGGCGATCGACCGGATCTCCCGTTCGACCTCGCCTCTGGCGATCCGGTCGACGCCGGACTCCCGGTCGTCCTCCTCGGTCAGCGGGACGGTGACGACCTGCCGGTTGAACGTGTAGATTTCGTAGGCCGGCTCGCCGGTCCGGAAGTCGGTGACGAGGATGACCGGCCGGGCGAGGTCCTCCTCGGTGAGTCCCGCGGGCACTTTCACCTCCGTTCGGACGTCATAGACCGTCTCGACCTCGCCGGCCTCGACGAAGACGACGGTGTCGACGACCTGTGGGATCATCCCCAGCTCGACCCGACCGACGAGCCGCTGGAGGGCGTCGATCGGCCGGGTGGCGTGGACGACGCCGATCATGCCGACGCCCGCAAGACGCATGTCCGCGAACACCCGGAAGTCACTCGTCTTTCGGACCTCGTCGTAGATGGTGTAGTCCGGCCGAACCATGAGCAAGGCGTCGGCGGTCTTCTCCATCCGGCCGCCCAGCTCGGTGTACTGGGTGATCTCGGGGCCGACCTGGAGGTCCCGCGGTTTCTCCATCGTCTTTACGGCGTAGTCGTTGTCGTTCAGGTAGCGGGCGACCGACTGGGCGAACGTCGACTTGCCGGCGCCGGGCGCCCCGGAGATGAGCACGCCCCGCTGGCGTTCGAGCAGCCGGCCTTTGAGCTCCTCGGCGTGCTCGTAGTCGTCGATGTCGGTCCGGGCGATCGGTTTGACCGCGGTGATCTCGATGCCGTCGGAGAACGGTGGCCGGGCGATGGCGATCCGGTAGTCCCGAAACTGGACGATCTTCATGCCCGGTTCGGAGAGCTCGATGAACCCGCCGGAGATCTCGCGGGCGCCGTCGACGACCTCGCGGGCGTACTCCTCCATCGTCGACTCCGGGAGGGGGTCGTCGGCGATCTCGACGTACTGCATCTCCCCGAGCGCGCCGCGTTTGGCCATCGGCACCGCGTCGGTCTTGAGGTGGACGCTCATCGTCTCCGAATCGAAGTACTCCTCGATGGCCAGCCGGCCGACCTCCCGGACGTCCGGGGAGACGTACTCGACGTCGAGACCTTTGGCCTTCGCGACCTCCGCCTGGACGACGTCGCTCGTGACGAAGGTCGCTTCGAGCTCCTCGGCCAGATCGCGGATCACGGCGTCGATCTCGCCCTCGGCGGCGCTTCCGCGTTCGATCGCGGTCGGTCGCTCGCCGACGTACTCGAGGGCGATCGTCCCCTCCTCGGCCAGCTCGGCGAGCCGTCCCAGCTCCGAGAGGCCGTCCCAGCCGGCGTCGATCCCGTCGTTGGCCTGGGCCTCTAGCTCCGCGACGACCGCCTCCGGAACCGAGACCGTCGCTCCCTCGAACTTCCCGTCGGCGATCGCCGTCGAGACGCGGCCGTCGACGACCACGCTCGTATCCGGCACGACGTTCATACGATCCGTAGGTGCGCCGACGGCAATAAGGGTGTTCAACGTACCGACGACCGGCCGGTGGGTCCGCGTCGACGACCGGCACGCCGGGCCCCGGAGGCGCCGACGACGTCGCGGCGAACGAACCGACGGTGGGGGCCGGAGGCGCCGACGACGTCGCGGCGAACGAACCGACGGTGGGGGCCGGAGGCGCCGAACGAGGCTGATCCCCGACGTATTTATCTCCGGGGATCGAACCGCCGCGAGCTACCGTGTCGACGCTCGCGACGACTCCGTGGTTCGACTCCCCGACGACCTCGGCTCTCGGTTCCGTGGCTCCGTCGTCCGGTACTCCGGCCCTCCCGCCCGGTGCCGTGACTCCGCCCGCGTTCACCGTCGACATGGCGGTCGTCTTCGCGATCATCGTCCTCGCGGTCGCTCTCTTCGTGACGGGATGGCTCGCCCCGGACGTCACCGCCCTGTTGACCGTCGTGTTGCTCGTCGTCTTCGAACCCTGGACGACGATCGGCCCCGCCGACGGGATCGCCGGCTTCGCGAGCCCGGCGACGATCACCGTGCTCATGATGTTCGTCCTCAGCGAGGGGATCCGCCGGACGGGGGCGGTCCAGATCCTCGCGGAGGCGATCGCGTCGTTTTCCGCCGGGAGCGAACGCCGACGGCTGGGCTCGATCCTCGGCGTCTCCGGGATCTCGGCGGGATTTATAGGCTGAACAGGCGCAATACCACGGCCTTCAGGCCGTGGATACGCGCCGTCACTCAGTGCCATGTTCCACCGACTTCGACAGGCCCGGATATTCTACACTCCTAACCCAACCTTTACAAGAGAAGCAAATATAAGGTATTATACAGACGTTTCACGATGCTGGAGGTCCACCGAACCCATCGAGCGAAAATCTGTAACCACTCACAGGTTGAGGACTCGCTCGACCGGCACGGGTGGAGTGCCAGCAAACTCTGGAACGTCGCCAACTACCACTCCCGAGACGTCTGGGAGGAAACAGGCGAGATCCCCGACCACAAGGAGTTGAAAGACGAGTTGAAGACCCATCCAAAGTACAAGGGGCTCCATTCACAGTCCAGTCAGCGGGTTCTGGAGGAACTCGCTGAAGCCTTCAACTCGTGGTACTCCAGTGACGATGACAGGGACAATCCGCCCGGTTACCGCAAAGAAAACTACTACGACGACGAGGGTCGCCGTGTCCACGAAGAACACCCACGCAGCACGGTGACGTGGAAACAGAACGGTATTCGACACGATACTAAAAACAACCGCGTCAGACTCAGTAAGGGCGCGAACCACAAGGAACACCCGAAAGCGTGGGAGTATATTCTTGTCGAATACGAGACACGCCCCGGCGTCGAGGTTGAGAACCTACAACAAGTCAGGGCCGTCTACGACAGTGCAAAAGGACGCTGGGAGCTGCACCTCGTCTGCACAGACGAAATTGAGACCCCCACCGCCCCCGGCACCGAAACAGCGGGTATCGATCTCGGTATCAGTAACTTCGCCGCTGTCGCCTACAGCACCGAAGAGGCCGACCTGTACCCTGGGAACCGCTTGAAACAGGACGGATACTACTTCCCGAAGGAAATTGCCAAGTGCGATGACAGCGGTGGCGACAGGGCCACTCGACTGCATCACAAGTGGTCGGAACGCCGCAGTCACTTCTTTCACTCCTTAGCGAACCACATCGTTGAACGGTGTGTTGAGAACGGAGTTGGACAGATTAACCTGGGGAACTTGGAGGGTGTGCGTGAAGACGAGAACGGCGAGTCGAAAAACTGGGGCAAGCATGGCAACCTCGATCTGCATGGATGGGCGTTCGATCGGTTCACCTCGATTCTCGAATACAAGGCGAAAGTCGAGGGTATCGAGGTCCTGGAAGTGTCCGAGCGAGACACGAGCAAGACGTGTTGCGTGTGTGGGAAAGAAGACGAGAGTCAGCGTGTCGAACGCGGCTTGTACGTCTGTGAGGAGTGCGATGCGGCGTTCAACGCCGACGTGAATGGGGCGGAGAACATCCGTCTGGATATCAACGACGAAAGTAACTCCGAGTCTGCACCCAGTTTGGGTGGGGATAGGAGTACCGGCTGGTTGGCACAGCCCGGAGTCTACCTGTATGACCTCTCCCGAGGATTCCAACCTCGGACAGAGGTGGTGGACTCCAAACCGTAATATCCCAATCCAGCGGTGCGGTGCCGTGGGATTCCTCCGCGTTCACGCGGAGGAGGATGTCAACAACAACACGCCGGTCGTCGCGATCATGATCCCCGTGGTGAACGACCTCGCCCGCCGGACGGGGACCTCCCCGTCACGACTCTTGCTCCCGCTGTCGTACGCCTCGATGATGGGCGGGATGCTCACGCTGATCGGCACCTCGACGAACATCCTCGCCAGCGACATCGTCGCCCGGCCGGAGTATCTGGGCCGGCCGTTCTCGATGTTCGAGTTCACCGCCCTCGGCGCGCTCGTGCTCGTCGCCGGCTCCGTCTACCTCTACTTTACGACGCCGTATCTCGTCTCGGAGCGGATCAAACCGACCGAGGAGCTGACCGACGAGTTCGGGGTCGCCTCCTATCTCACCGAGGTCGTCGTCACCGAGGAGTCCCCGATGGTCGGCGAAACCGTCCGGGAGGTCCTCGGGGAGCTAGCGGTCGACCTCGAGGTCGTCACTCTCGTCCGCGCCGAGGACACCTTCGGTGCGTCGATCGGCGAGAAGACGTTACGGCCCGACGACGTGTTGCTCGTCCGGACCGACCGGACGGCCGTCATCGACGTCGTCGACGTCGAGGGACTGGAGTTCGCGCCGATCGTCGAGCTCTCCGATACCGACCTCGAGACGGCCGAAGAGCCCATCATGCGCGGGGACGGCGAGCTCCCCGAGCCGGACGCCGCGGAGCCGGGTACTCCACAGATCCTCGCGGAGGTGATCGTCGCCCCCGACGGCGAGCTCGTCGGCGAGACCCTCGCGAGCGCGAGTTTCCGCCAGCGGTACGGCGCGACCGTCCTGGCGATGCGTCGGGGATCGGAGCTGCTCCACAGCCGGATGGACGAGCGCCGTCTCCGCGGTGGGGACACCCTCCTGGTACAGGCGAGCCGGGACTCCCTCGATCGGCTCGGTACCAACCGCAACGTCATCGTCGCCCAGGAGTTCACCCGGCCGACCTACCGCCGGGACAAGCTCGGACTCGCGGTCGCCATCGTCGCGGGCGTCGTCGGACTGGCGGCGCTCGACGTGCTCCCGATTCTCGTCTCGGCCATCGCCGGCGCCGTCGCGATGGTGCTCGCGGGCGTCCTCGAACCCGGGGAGCTGTACGACGCCGTCGACTGGAGCGTGATCTTCCTGCTCGCGGGGCTGATCCCGCTCGGCGTCGCGATGGAGGCGACCGGGGCCGCCGAGTTCCTCGCCGCGTACGCCATCTCGCTTGTCGGTGGCCTCTCGCTGGTGGTCGCCCTCGGTGCGTTTTATCTGTTTACGGCGATCCTGACGAACCTGCTCAGCAACAACGCGAGCGTGATCCTGATGATCCCGATCGCCTTCGACGCCGCCCGGGGGCTCGGCGGGGACCCCTACGCGTTCGTTCTCGCCGTCACCTTCGCCGCGAGCACGCCGTTTCTGACGCCGATCGGCTACCAGACGAACCTGATGGTGTACGGTCCGGGGGGCTACGAGTTCACCGACTTCGCCCGGGTCGGTGCGCCCCTCCAGTTGCTGCTCGCGGTCGTGACGACCCTGGGAATCGTCGCCATCTGGGGCGTCTGAACCCGTCTCGCTCGTAGCCGTTCGGGGAACCTGCTGTTACGGAGGATGGCCGGCCTTTTTTACCATCCCGGTGCCGAGTACGGTTCGTGACGGAAGTACTGTTGATCGCCGGAATCGTCGTCGCCATCTTCGTCGGCTACAACATCGGCGGCGCGACGACCGGGCCGGCGTTCGGCCCGGCCGTCGGCGCCAACATCCTCTCGAAGGGGATCGCCGCGGCCCTGATGTCGGTGTTTTTCATCGTCGGCGCGTGGACGATCGGCCGCGAGGTCGTCGACACGCTCGGCAACGAGCTCGTCACCGACACCGCGATCTTCACCCTCGAGGCGAACGTCGCGGTGCTCTTTTTCATCGGTGGGGCGCTCTTTCTGGGTAATCGTGCTGGGGTACCCGCGTCGACCTCGATGACGGCCGTCGGCGCCATCGCCGCGCTGGGGCTCGCGACCGGCGAGCTCAACTGGGCCGTCCTCGGGGAGATCGCGATCTGGTGGATCGTCGCGCCGATCATCGGCTTCTGGATCGGCGGCGTCGTCGGGCGGTACTTTTACACCCGGATCAACGAGTGGGTGGCGATCGAGGGCAACGCCGCCGAGGAGTTTCTGATCGGCTTCGACACCTCCGGGACGGTGCCACGGCTCACAGTCGAGGGGGGGATCTCCAGACGCGAGTGGACCGGCTCGCTGGTCGTCGTCGCGATCGGCTGTCTGATGGCGTTCTCCTCGGGGACGAGCAACATCGCCAACGCCGTCGCGCCGCTGGTCGGCAGCGGCGCGCTCGCGGAGGATCCGGCGATCATCATCGGCTCGATCGCCGTCGCCGTCGGCGCGTTCACCATCGCCCGACGGACCCTCGACACCCTCGGCAACGACATCACCGACCTCCCGCTGACCGCGGCGGTGGTCGTCGCCGTCGTGAGCTCGACGATCGTCGTCGGTCTCTCGTGGATCGGGATCCCGGCGAGTTTCGTCGTCATCGCGACGATGACCATCGTCGGGCTCGGCTGGGGTCGAGCGACCCGGACGACGAGACTCGCCGACGCCGCCCGCGGGGAGGAGACGGCCGTCTCCGTCGGCGCGTTGACCGCCGAGGAGGAAGGCGAGCCGGCCCCGAAGATCGGCGAGGAGGACGTCGAGGACATCCCCGACGCGTCCGACCTGTTCAAACCCTCGACGACCGCCCGAGTCGTGGTGATGCAGAACGTGGTGCCGATCGTCTCGACGGTGGGTGCCTACCTGACGTTCCAGTTCCTCCCGGTGTTTGGTTTTTGAACGGCCGGTCCGTCCGTCGGAGAACGGATCGGCAGGTCACCCGGTCGGGAGCCGACGCGATCGACCGATCGTCGGCCCGTCCGAACCAGTCGTCAGCCTGCCCGGATCAGTCGTCGGCCCGACGGATGAGGATCCCCTCCTCGCGGACGCTGACGAACACCTCCTCGCCGATCTCCATCCCGGCGACGGTGAGTTCGTCCTCGTGGAGGTTGAGGTGGGCGTTGCTGTAGCCGTCCTCGTCCCGCGGGCCACACGGGCTGAGCGTCTTCCGTCGGACCATCGTCGTGTTCCCGTCGGTATCTGCCGGCCGGTCTTATAGCTGACGGGCGACGGTCGTCGGTGATCCTTATCCGGCTCGACCCCCTCTTTCGGGTATGGACTGGAAGCCGGACTGGGGCCTTCGCGCGCGGATGTTCCTGACCATGTTCCTGCTGTTTGCCCTCTATATCGTCTTCGCCGGCGTGATCACGGAGTACGCCGGCGGCGGCCTGCCGCTCTTTGCCGTTCTGTTCGGTGGCATGTCGCTGGTCCAGTACTATTTCAGCGATACGCTGACCCTCCGGACGATGGGCGCGAGGACGGTCTCCCCGGCGGAGTACCCCGACCTCCATCGCTCGGTCGATCGGCTCTCCCAGCAGGCGGACCTGCCGAAGCCGACCGTCGCCGTGATCGACTCGCGGGTGCCAAACGCCTTCGCGACCGGGCGAAACCAGCGAAACGCCGCCGTCGCGGTGACGACCGGCCTCCTCTCGACGCTCTCCCGCGAGGAGCTAGACGGCGTGCTCGCCCACGAGCTCGCCCACGTGAAAAACCGGGACATGATGGTGATGACGATCGCCTCGTTTCTCTCGACGGTGGCGTTCATGATGGTCCGGTGGGGGGCGCTGTTCGGCGGTCGCGGCCGCGGCGGCCGCGGGGGTGGAGGGATCGTCGTCGCCATCCTCGTCTCGCTCGTCGTCTGGATCGTCAGCTATCTGCTCGTCCGGGCGCTCTCGCGGTACCGGGAGTACGCCGCCGACCGCGGTGCCGCCGCGATCACGGGCAACCCCGCCGCGCTCGCCTCCGCGCTCGGGAAGATCGCCGGCGAGGTGGACCGCATCCCCGACCGGGACCTCCGCGAGGAAGCCGAGATGAACGCCTTCTTCATCATCCCGCTGAAATCGGGCGTCGTCGGCCGGCTGTTCAGCACGCATCCGCCGACCGAAGAGCGGATCGAACGGCTCCGGCAGCTCGAACGCGAGATGACCGGCGTCTGACCGTGGACACGGCGGTGGTTTCCGCCGTCGGACACTCCGTCCGGCGCGTGAGAAACGCATACGGGGCCACCGCACGAAGCGGACGCATGACCGACCGCTCCACCGTCACGCTCGCCGTCGCTCTCGGCGCCGTCCTCGTCGCCCTCGGCGTCGGCGCGTACGTCCTCTCGAACTTCGCCAGCGTCACCGCACTCGTCCCGGCGGTCTTCGGCGCGCTGGTCGTCGTCCTCGGCGTCGTCGGACGCCGGGGCGACCGGCAGCGACTCGCGGTGTACGGGATCGGCCTGCTGGCGGTCGTCGGGATCGCCGGCTCCGCCCGGGGGCTTCCCGACGTGATCGCGCTGGTGACCGGCGGGAGCGTCGAGTCGACGGTCGCGGCGGTCGCCCAGGGCGGGACGATCCTCGTCTGTCTCGCCCTCCTGGCCGTGGTCGCGACCCACCTCCTCGACGGCCGGTGACCGCCGACCGGTCCCGGCAGCGCCGAAACGGGTGCGTTCAAAGGTCTCGGGCCCGAACGGCCCCCATGGGACTGCTGGACGGGCTTCGGGCCGTCCTCGGGATGCGCGCGGAGGCCGACGCGAGCCGGGACGCGGACCCCGAGGACCTGTTCGGAATGAGTACCGCCTACCTCACGATGGAAGCCGAGCTCGGCTACGAGCCGATGGCGGAGGCTGCCCTCTGTTTTTCCGGCGTCGACTCCGCGCGCTTCCGGGAAGCCGTCTCCGAGGTCGAGGCGATCCTCGAGGCCGGCCGCGAGACGACCGCGGCCGACTTCTCGGTCACCGAGGACGACCACGGCTACCGATGGGTGGTAATCGAGGAGGCGGATCCCGAGGAGCTGGTGACGAACCTCCACTTCGCCGCCGACACGTTCGTCGAACACGGCTACGGCTCGCGGCTGCTCGCCGCGGTGTTCGGCTACCGCGACCACGACGGCGAGCCGGCCTACTGGATCTACTCGTTCCGGCGTGGTGCCTACTACCCCTTCGCTCCCCGCTCCGGCCGCGAGCGCGACGCCGCCGCCGAGTTCAAACTCGAGGCGACCCTCGACGGCGAGCTCGAGATCGAACGGGAAAAGGAGTACTGGTACCCCCTCTGGCCCGACCGCGACGGCGCCCGCCCCTGGGAGTGAACCGGAACTCGTCTTCCCGTTTGAACCTCCGCGAGCCGAGCCGACGCGACGGGGTTCGGCCGGGCAGTTTCACTTTCACTTCCCTGTAAACGAGGCTTTATCAGGGATCCGGCGCAAGGACCGACCATGGCAGACGTAGACCTCGAGACGCTTCCGGGCGTTGGACCGGCGACCGCCGACAAACTGCTCGATGCGGGCTATGACTCCTTTCAGAGTCTCGCGGTGGCTTCCCCCGCGGAGCTGTCGAACACGGCCGACGTGGGCGACTCGACGGCCGGGGACATCGTCCGTGCGGCCCGCGACGCCGCCGACATCGGCGGCTTCGAGACCGGTTCGACGGTCCTGGAACGACGAAACCGGATCGGCAAGCTCTCCTGGCACATAGACGAGGTCGACGACCTCCTCGGTGGAGGGATCGAGACCCAGTCGATCACGGAAGTGTACGGCGAGTTCGGCTCCGGGAAGTCCCAGGTGACCCACCAGATGGCCGTCAACGTCCAGCTCCCGACGGAGGTCGGTGGGCTCCACGGCTCGTGTATCTTCATCGACAGCGAGGACACGTTCCGGCCCGAGCGGATCGACGACATGGTCCGTGGGCTCCCGGACGACGCGATCGAGGCCGCCCTCGAGGACCGGGGGATCGAGGGATCGGCCGACGACGAGGCCGCCCTCGAGGAGCTCGTCGACTCGATGCTCGAGCAGATCCACGTCGCGAAGGCGTTCAACTCCAACCACCAGATGCTGCTCGCGGAGAAAGCAAAGGAGCTCGCGGGCGAACACGAGGACGGCGAGTACCCCGTCCGTCTGCTCTGTGTCGACTCGCTTACCGCCCACTTCCGTGCGGAGTACGTCGGCCGTGGCGAGCTCGCCAACCGCCAGCAGAAGCTGAACAAACACCTCCACGACATCGACAAGGTCGGAAACCTCTACAACGCCGCGGTGATCGTCACGAACCAGGTGACCTCGAACCCGGACGCTTTCTTCGGCGACCCGACGAAACCCATCGGCGGGAACATCCTGGGCCACAAATCGACGTTCCGGATGTACCTCCGGAAGTCCAAAGGCGACAAGCGGATCGTCCGGCTGGTTGACGCGCCGAACCTCGCCGACGGCGAGGCCGTCATGCGCGTCCAGGACGAGGGGCTGAAACCCGAGTGAGGCTGCTGAGATCCGACTGACGTAGTCGAGATCCGAACGTGGCCGGGACCCCCTCCCCGACCGTCGGACGTGAGGTGTCCGACGAACGCGCCCAAAAGTTATACTAAGTTCGACACTTCTGGCTCGACGTGAAAACGCTTAAGTCTCTGGCATGGTCAGGATAGGTTGACGCTTCGCTTGGAGGGCCGAAGCGTCAGCGGGGACCTATCGAAGGCCGGCCGCCGCCGGGGCGCCCGGCACGGCCGCCTTCGTCGCTTTTCGACGCCGTGACCGAAGTCGCGAGCGACGCCTCGACGCTACGTCGACGACCGTTCATCACCCGACTTCCGGGGAGTGTACCACCCGTTTTCGGTGTGTGTCCACCGTCCGTTTCCGGTGAGCGGCTCCCGTTCGACGCCCGGTGAGCGGCTCCCGTTCGACGCCCGGTGAGTCCGCGGGTCCGGGCGTTTCTAAACAGTTATCCGACTGCGAGCGCAACGTGGCAACGAGATGGCCAAGGACGTAAAGCCCACCCGCAAGGAGCTGATGCAGATCGAGGACCGCATCGACCTCTCCGAGCGGGGCCACGGCACCCTAGAGAAGAAACGCGACGGGCTGATCATGGAGTTCATGGACATCCTCGATCGTGCCCAGGACGTCCGATCCGACCTCCAGGACGACTACGAACGGGCCCAGCGGCGGATCAACATGGCCCGCGCGATGGAGGGTGACGTCGCCGTCCGGGGGGCGGCCGCGGCCCTCGAGGACCACCCCGAGATCACGACGGAGGCGAAAAACATCATGGGCGTCGTCGTCCCCCAGATCGAGTCCTCGCGGGTCTCGAAGAGCCTGGATCAGCGTGGCTACGGCGTCCTCGGCACCTCCGCCCGGATCGACGAGGCCGCCGAGGCCTACGAGGACCTCCTCGAGAGCATCATCCTCGCCGCGGAGGTCGAGACGGCGATGAAAAAGATGCTAGAGGAGATCGAAACCACGAAACGGCGCGTGAACGCCCTCGAGTTCAAGCTCCTGCCCGAACTCTACGAGAACCAGGCGTACATCGAGCAGAAACTCGAAGAGCAAGAACGCGAGGAGATCTTCCGGCTGAAAAAGATCAAAGAGAAAAAAGAACAGGAAGAACGCGAGGAACGCGCCGAACACGAGCGGGCGGCGGCCCCCGGCGACGACTGAATGGCCTGTCCGGCCTGTGGCGAGCCGACGGTCCCGTTCGCCGTCCCTCCCGAACGCCGCGAGCTCGCACCCGCCGGCGCGGAGGCGGCCGCGATCTGTACCCGCTGTCTGACCGTCGAGCCGGCCGAAGAGTCCTGGGACGGTCGACGGGCACCGGGCGGGCAGGACGTCCAACAGTCCGCGGACGGCCGGGACGTCCGACGCTCCGCCGATGAACCCGACGTCTCCCGAGTGAGCGAGGCGTTTCCGACCGGTCCGGCGGCGGTGCCGTTCGCGCTCTGTCTCGGCCTGTGTGACTCGCTCGCGACGAACCGGCGGGCGATCGAGGCCGCCCTCGAGGCGACCGAGCGGGCCGGCGCCGATCCGCTTCTCGCGATCGATCGGCTGCTCGCCGATCCGTCGGTCGAGCCCGCGATCGACCTCGAGCGCCGGCGCCACCAGCTCGAGGACATGCTCTACTGATTAGCCGCCGTCGTACTCCCCGACCCAGTCGGGCCGTTCTGGCGTCGTCCCGTCGACGTCGGTGTACGTTCCGTTGTCGACGTGCTGGAATCGTCCGTCCGGCCCGTCGACGACGCCCTCGACGCGGTACTCGGCGAGCAGCCCGTCCTCGCGGACGACCACCTCCACTTTGTACTCCTGTCCGACCTCGAACGTGGATCCGTCCTCGACTCCGTGCCCCTCGATGAGATACCCCTCATCGACGGATCGGACCGTCGTCTCCTCGGCGATCGAGAGCGCCTCGAACAGGTGTGTGGGACGGTCGCCGACCGGTCCGACGTACCCCCCTTCGACGTACGACTCGGAGCCGTCCGGCCGTTCGGTCCGCGTGAGCGCGCCGTCCCCGTCGGCCCAGCGTTCCTCGACTTTCTCGTGGCCGGGGGCGTAGACGTAGACGCGTTCCTCGTGTTCGGCCGAGAACACGCCCCGGAACATGGGGTCGCGCTCGACGTACAGCTCGAAGGAGTTGACCACCGAGCCGTTCGTGTCGACGATCAGCCGTTCGGTCCGGTAGGTGTACGAACGGCTGGCGGCGGCCTCCCGGTGGGCCTCGGCGAGAGCCGCGACGTCCACCGTGCCGTCCTCGCCGATCCCGGCCGAGTCGTCGACGACCTCGACACGCTCGTCGACGCCGTACGGCTCGCGGTCGGTCGCTTCGGCGCCGAGCGAGC
>LKNG01000044.1 GCA_001564115.1 Natrialbaceae archaeon Tc-Br11_E2g8
CCGATAGCGGCCGGCTGTGGGTCCGCCCTGTCGCTGGCGGCCGGCTGTGGGTCCGCCCTGTCGCTGGCGGCCGGCTGTGGGTCCGCCCTGTCGGCGTCAGAACTCCCACTCGGCGACGTGTCCGCCCCGTCGGGATCCCCGTCAGCCATCGTCGGGCAGGACGTGGAGGCCGGCGCGGCTCCGCAACACCGGGACGGTCTCGGAGTCGGGGTCGAAGTATTCCGGGCGGGCGATCGTCTTCGCCTCGTACGTCTCGGGGTCGAGCAGCTGGACGGCGTGGTCGTCCTCGACGGTCACGACGGGCGTCTCGACGGCGTCCTCGCGGCGGCCGAGCCGGCGTGCCTCCGGGGCGTTCCCCTCCTCGTAGCTCGCCTCGTAGCGCTCGCCGGTGGTCAGCCGCGTCCCCTTGAGGTTGCCACGGGCGCTGCGCACGAGCACCGGTCCCTCCCCGTCGTCGAGGTCGATCACGTCCCCCGGCCGGTACGGCGGGAGCCTGACGGCGAAGGTGACCCGGTAGACCTCGTTGCCGTCCTCGTCCTCCGTGACGAGCGTCTCGGAGTCGGAGACGGTGCCGCCGAACTCCGTCGTGATCTTGTCGGCGACCTTCCGGCCGATCTTGTTCGTCGAGAGCTTCAGGTCGAGGCCGTCGTCGGTCTCCGTCGCCTCGGTGACGAACGCGTTCCGGTCGCCGGTGGCCTCCATCTCCGCGACGATCTCCTCGGCGATCGCCCGGGCTCGTTCGATCTCCGCCTCCGACGGCCGCCGGCCCTCGGCGCGCAGCTGGACGACGCTCGCGTAGTAGTCCCCGGCGATCCGCCCACACCGGTTGCAGGTTCCCCGGGAGATCTTCACCGGCACCGTCACCGTCTCCTCGACGGGCGTCCCGCGGACGACGCCGGAGAACCGACAGTGCATCCGGATCGTGTTCGGGTCGACCTCCTCGGGCTCGACCCGCCAGCTGACGTCCTCGACGTCGACGTGGACCGAGAGCGCCTCGCTCACCTCCTCGATCGCGACGTCGGTGTAGTCTCTGGCGCCGACGTCGACCCACCGCCGACCCCGGTGGACGGCGCCACACGTCGAGCAGACGCCGACCTCGATCCGGTCGGGGGCGTCGACGAACGCGAACCCCTCGAAGTAACAGTCGTCACAGAGATCGACCTCCGCGCCCGGTCGGAGCGGATCCGCGGGCCGGTCGCGTCTGTCGGGGACGGAGGCCCCACACCGGGGACAGAACGAACGCGAGTCGGTCATCGACGCCACGTCCGAACCCGACGGAGTTAAGCGCCGCGCTCGTCGTCGCCGACCCTCTCTCGGCCGTCGTCTGCGCCCTGGCGGACGTACTCGTAGAAGCTGAAGCCGTCGCGGTCTTCCCGGTCGACCGCCCGCCACTCGTCGCGATCCCAGTCGGGAAACCGGGTGTCGCCGTCTGGCGACCCGTCGACCCGCGTGAGGAACAGCCGGTCGGTCGCCGGCAGGAACCGCTCGTACACCGTCGCGCCGCCGGCGACGAAGATCCGATCGACCCCGCGCTCGCGGGCGTCGCGCTCGGCGGCCGCGAGCGCCGCCGCCGGGTCCCCGGCGACGACGACGCCCGCGGGGACGTCCGGCTCGCGGCGCGTGAGCACGACCGTCGTCCGGCCGGGAAACGGCTCGCCGAGTGCCTCGAGGACGCTCTCGTAGGTCACCCGGCCGACGATCACGGGGTGGCCCGTGGTGAGCCGCTTGAACCGCTTCAGATCCGCCGGGAGGTGCCAGGGCATCCCGCCGTCGACGCCGATGACGCCGTTCTCGGCGACGGCGACGATGGCAGCGAGCTCGAGGTCGGTCTCGAGGCTCCCGTCCGTCGCCGGCTCGTTCCCGAGTTCAGTGTCGGCCGACCGATTCTTTTCGGGTTCGGTGTCCGCCGATCGACCCTCTTCGGGTTCGGCGTCCGCCGATCGACCCTCTTCGGGTTCGGCGTCGGTCGGTCGATCGCTCATTCGGCCACCGCAAACCGGATGCCGTCGTGGGAGTCGTACCCCCGGAGCTCGACGTCCTCGTAGGCCAGCTCGTCGATCGAGACGTCGGCGACCGCGAGTTCCGGACGCTCCATGGGTTCCCGGGAGAGCTGCTCGAGTAGCCCGGGGACGTGATCGAGACGCTCGTCGCCCTCGGCCTCCGGCGGCGCCGTCGACTCGAGCCACGCCCGGACGTCGCGGTAGCCCTCGGGGTCGTCGACGGCCGCGAGCCGGGACTGGAGGGCCTCGAGGTTCTCGGCGTACCACGCGCCGCGAGCTCCTCGGCCACAGTAGACGTGGGCGTCGACGAGCGTGTGTGCGAACGTGCCCGCCTCGAGGCCGACCTGGCCGGCGACGACCTCCGTGAGCAACGCGTAGGCCGCGATGTTGAACGGGACCCCGAGGGCGACGTCGGCCGACCGCTGGGTGAGATGGCAGTTGAGCCGGTCGCCCTGGACGTTGAACACGAACGTGTAGTGACACGGCGGCAGCGTCGAGCCCGCCGCGTTCGCGGGGTGCCAGGCGTTGACCACGAGCCGACGGGAGTTCGGACTGTCGGCGAGCGCGTCGACGACGTAGCCGAGCTGGTCGAACGTCCGCCGGCCGTCGGCCTCGGTCGTGGTCCACGGATCGTCCTCGTCGGGCCAGGACTCCCCGGGGAGCCGGGCGTCGCCGTCGGGCACCGGATACCGGCGCCAGAACCGGCCGTAGGCGGTGTCGAGGTGTCCCTCCTCGTCGGCCCAGGCGTCCCAGATCTTCGTCTCCTCCCGGAGGTTCCGGACGTGTTCTTCCCCGGAGAGATACCAGCAGACCTCGTGGAGCATCGAGTTCCACCGGTAGCCGTCCATCCGTTTCGTCGTGAGCAGGGGGTAGCCCGCCTCGAGGTCGACCTCGTAGTGGCGGCTGAACGACGAGACCGTGTCGACGCCGGTCCGGTTCGGCTTGTGGCTCCCGTTCGAGAGGACCGCGTCGACGAGGTCGAGGTACGCTCTCATCGTGACTCCGTTTCTCACACGGATACATAACCCTCCCGTCCGCGGACGGCGTCGCCGGCCGATTCCGCTATCTCGGACGACATCGCCGGCCAACCCGGGCCTCTCGGAACGATGTCGACGGCCAACCCCGCTATTTCGGACATCGCCGTCGACCGAACCCGGGCCTCCCGGAGCACCGTCACCGATGGCGTCCGTATTTGCTGGCATTCACGGGGATTATAACCGCTCGACCCGGTTGTCGGCGTATGAGCGACGACAGCGACGACCGACGATTCGCGACCCGAAGCGTCCACGCCGGCCAGGAGCCCGACTCCGCGACCGGCTCGCGTGCGCCGCCGATCTACCAGACCACCTCCTACGTCTTCGAGGACACCGATCACGCCGCCGCCCTGTTCGGTCTAGAGGAGTTCGGCAACATCTACTCGCGGATCATGAACCCGACGAACGCGATGCTCGAGGAGCGGATCGCCAGCCTCGAGGGCGGCGTCGGCGCGCTGGCGACCGCCTCCGGGATGGCCTCTTTCGATCTCGCGACCTTCATCCTCGCGGAGGCCGGGGACAACATCGTCTCGGCGTCCTCGCTGTACGGGGGCACCTACACCTACCTCACCCACACCGTCGAGAAACGCGGGGTCGAGACGCGGTTCGTCGACACCCTCGATTACGACGCCTACGCCGAGGCGATCGACGACGACACCGCCTACGTCCACTTAGAGACGATCGGCAACCCCGCGCTCGTCACGCCGGATCTCGAACGCGTGGCCGACATCGCCCACGAACACGACGTGCCGCTTTTCGTCGACAACACCTTCGCCACCCCCTACCTCTGCCGGCCGATCGAACACGGCGCGGACCTCGTCTGGAACTCGACGACCAAGTGGCTCACCGGTGCGGGCTCGACGGTCGGCGGGATCCTCGTCGACGGGGGCACCTTCCCCTGGGACGAGGGCGACTACCCCGAGCTGACCGAGCCGAACCCGGCTTACCACGGCGTCAACTTCCACGAGACGTTCGGCGAGGCGGCGTTCGCGATCGCCGCCCGCACCCGCGGGCTCCGGGATCTGGGCAACCAGCAGTCGCCGTTCGACGCCTGGGTCACCCTCCAGAAACTCGAGAGCCTCCCGTTGCGGATGGATCGCCACTGCGAGAACGCCCAGGTCGTCGCGGAGTATCTCGCCGACCACCCCGACGTCGCCTGGGTTACCTACCCCGGCCTCGAGGACCACGAGACCCACGCCGAAGCCAGCGAGTACCTCGAGGGCGGGTACGGGAGCATGATCACCTTCGGGCTGGAGGGTGGCTACGACGCCGCAGAGACCGTCTGCAACGAGGTCGAGCTCACGAGCCTGCTCGCGAACGTCGGCGACGCGAAGACGCTGATCATCCACCCGGCGAGCACCACCCACCAGCAGCTCACCGAGGAGGAGAAACTCGCGAGCGGCGTCACCGACGACCTGGTGCGCCTGTCGGTCGGCATCGAGGATCCCGCGGACATCGTCGCCGACCTCGATCGGGCGATCGAGGCGGCCTGAGGACGGTCCGTATCAGCTCGACCGCGGCTCGGAGCCCTCTGTGCGACTCTCGCTCGCCCGGCTTCCCGCCTCCTCCGTTCGATCCTCCACGTCGCGGTAGGTGACCGTCCCGGCTCGGGCCGACGGCTCGGCGTCGTCGGTGGTCGTCCCGGCTCGGGTCGGCGATTCGGCGTCGCCGGTGGCCGTCTCGGCTCGGGTCGACGATTCGGGGTCGTCGGTGGTCGTCCCCTCCCTGACCGCCGGGAGCGTGAGCCACACCTCCGTCCCCTCTCCCGGGGTCGAGTCGACGCCGATCGTTCCCCCGTGTTCCTCGACGATCTTCTGGCAGATGGACAGCCCCATGCCGGTGCCGGCCCCGGTCCGACGGCCGCGGGCGAACGGATCGAACGCGCGATCGCGTTCGTCGGGCTCGATCCCGACGCCGTCGTCACGGACCGAGAGCCGCCAGGAGTCCCCCCGGCGGCTCGCCGAGACTCGGATCTCCGGGGCGGGCACGTCCGCGTGTTTCAACGCGTTGGCCAGCAGGTTCTGGAACAGCCGCTCGAGCAGGTGATCGACGCCGCGGACGGTCGGCAGCTCCTCGACGACCACGGTCGCTCCCCGATCTTCGATCTCGAACCGGAGGACGTCGACGGTTTCGGCGACCAGCCCCTCTACGTCGACCGGCCCGAACTCCGCCGGCCGGGGACCGATCCGGGAGTACGCCAGCAGGTCCGAGATCATCGCCTGCATCCGTTCGGCGTTCTCGCGGGCGGCCGCGAGGAGCTCGCGGTCGGCCGGCTCCAGGGCCTCCCCGATCCGCCCGTCGAGCTCGTCGAGGTAGCTGCCGGTCGTCCGGGCGGGCTCTCTGAGGTCGTGGGAGACGACGGCGGTGAACGCCTCGAGTTCGCGCTCGCGGCGGTGACGTTCGGTGACGTCCCGGAGCACGAACACCCAGCCGACGTCCTCGCCGTGGCGGGCGAGCCGCTGTGAGCGGACGTCGAGGAACTCCGCGTCGCCACCGAGCGACCGCACCTCGACGGTCGTCTCCCCCGTCCGTTCGGGATCGACCCCCGGGACGACGTCGAGTACGGACTCGCCGGTGGTCGGCTCCCGGCCGAGCAGCGAGCCGACGGTCCTGTTGGCGTGGACGACCCGTTTGCCGGGATCCGCGACGATCACGCCGTCCGGCGAGCCCTCGATCGCCGTCCGGTAGGCGATCGGCTGGAGATCGAGCAGCCGGTACCGGAAGGTCGCGATCCCGAGTGCGACCGTCGAGACCGCCGCCGAGGCCGGCACGAAGTTGACGTTGTCGACGGTGAAGGGGGCGACGTTCGCGGAGGTGAGCGCGCTGACCGCGGGGGGCGTCACGACGGCGATCGCCACCAGCGTGGCCTGCGGGGCGTACGAGCGACCCCGGCGGGCGGCCTCGTGGAGGACGACCGCCAGCGTGAGTGCCGCCATCGTCAGCGCGTAGGTGAAACTGAGCGCGATGTGTGCGGGGCCGGCCGTCGTCCGGAGGATGAGGAGCCCGTGGGCCTCGACGATCCTGGTGTCGGCGATCACCACGCCGTACGGGTTGGTGAAAAGCAGGATCCAGAAGGCAACCGGGACGACGAAGACGGCGGCGACCGCGGGCGGTTTGAGCCACCGCGTCCGGTCGGTGTACGCCAGCGCGAACAACAAGAGCAGGGGGCCGACGGAGGCGCTACCGAGGTACAGCAGCCGGTAGGCGTGAAACTGGATCGTCGGGTCCCGACTCAACAGCTTCAGGGCCGCAAAGCCGGTCCAGACCGCGATCGCGACGTTCATCGCCGCGAACACCCACAGCGTCGTCGTCCGTCCGTGGCGTCGGCTGTAGAGGCCGGCGTACCCCGCGAGCACGAGCGAGATCGCCGTCGCGAACAGGATCGGGTAGGCGTAGATCGTGTGTTGCCACGCCATCGAGGATAGCTGAGAGCGTCACTCCGGAACTATAAGCGTTCCCAACGTTCATCGCCGTTGGGATCCGTTCACTGGAACATGCCGGTCGCCGGCGGCTGCCCCGTGTCACCCTCTTCTATCATTCCCTGGTACTGTTCGGCGATCTGTTGCATCCGCTGGCGGATCTGCTCGTCCTGTTCCTCCAGGGGCGTCGTGTCGATCTCGAACTCCACGAGCGGCTCGAGGGCGTTCTCGATCACCGACCGGGCCGCGCCCGGATCCGGGAGCCGCGGATGGGCGCGGACGATCAACAGCGCGGCCGGGATCTCGGCCTGGTAACACTCCCTGACGAGCGCGCCGGTGATCCCGCCGACGACGCCCGGCTCCTCGGGAACGGCGATCCCTGCCGCCTCGAGATCCTCCTTGAGCCCCGGCGTCGTCGCGACGCCGGTGACTTCGCCGAGTTCCTCCTCGCTCCCGGCCGGCGCGCCCGCGAGGAAGATCGCCCGGCCGAAATCCGCCGCGAGCTCCTCCAGTACACAGCGGCTCAACGGCTCGAACGCCGCCGGGGGCAACGCGAGGTCGCTCTCTAGGGTCATCACCGCCGGATCGCTGCCGGCGTACACCCTTACGAGGTCCTGGACGAGCCCGTTTTCGAAGGTGACCACGGGGGGAAACTTCTCGCTCGCGACGTTCCCGTAGTGGTCGAGTTCGAGCTGTTCGGTGATCAGATCGACCGCGATCGCGGCCACCAGCCCGTGACCCGGCAACCCCTCGATCAGCGTCGGCGACTCGGCCTCGACCGCCGCGAGCTGTTCGAAGGAGGTGTCCTCTCCCGTCATCGGTTCACACGTCGGGGCCACCCCACTTAATGGATGGCCTCGGGAGCCGTTCGGCGGTCACGTCCGCCTCGATCGCGGGCCAGCGCTCGCTCAGGCCGGAAGAGAAACTGATAAAAGATGTATTAATCCGCGATTATATCATATCCCTTTTCATTCTGATTGAGGATTCCGTTCGACCCCGGCCGCTCACCGCTCGGACGCGAGAAACTCGGCCGCCCGCGTCTCGCCGAGTTCGACCAGCTCCGAGACGAACGACGGGCTCCGGTCGACTTTCGTCGAGCAGTGGTAGGTCTCGCCCATCTTGATCCGTCTGACGGCGGTCCGCGAGAAGTCGCTTTCGGGGAGGTGTCCGGCGTCGATCCACTCGTTGACCCGTTCGATGACCTTCAGCTCCTGGTTCAGCGAGATGTTTCCGGCGAGCTCGTTTCGTCTGTCGGCGATCTCCTCTAGGGAGGTGGGTTCGCCGTCTCGCAGCTGGGCGTTGATCTGGATCACCCACAGCTCCTCGGGTTTGCGGTCGACCGGGACCGTCATCAGGTCGTCGATCGGCGGGTTCTGGGAGAACAGCCCGTCCCAGTGGAGGTGCCCGTCGATCTCGACGGCCTCGAACATCGTCGGCACGGCCGCCGAGGCGAGCACCGCGTCCGGCGTCACCGCCTCGTCGACGAACGTCTCGAAGGTTCCGGCGTTGATGTCGACGGTCCCGACGACGAGCTTCGGCGCCGTCCGGGTACAGAGCTCCGGCACCGCGTCGAACTCGATGTGGCTCTCGAGGACCTCCCGGATCCGCTCTTTCCCCGGCTCCGGCCCGGGGAGCTGGTAGGGGCTGATCCGTGCGATCGGCACTCCCCTGCTCTCGAGGTCCGAGACGCCGACCACCCACTCGTTTACCAGCCGGTCGGCGGGATCGCTCGCCGACAGCTCCGTCCAGATGGCGTCGAGCAGCTCGATCGCCCGCTTCTCGTCGGCCGTGACGAGGCCGTACCACGCCGCCAGCGCGTTGAACGCCCCGCCGGAGGTGCCGCTGATCCCGACCAGCTCGTACTGCTCGTCCCACTCCCGGAACAGCCCCTTCAGTACGCCGGCGGTGAAGGCGGTGTGGCTCCCACCGCCCTGACAGGCGATGGCGACTTTCGTCGGCTCCGTGGAGCCGTCCGATCCGGACTCACTCATACGTCGTGGTGAAGCCGCCGTCGAAGAGCAGATCGGCCCCGTTGAGGTGTTTCGCGTGACGCGAGAAGCCGAAGACGAACAGGTTCGCCACCTCGACGGGGGTCATGAGCGCTTTCGTTCTGGCCTGGCCGAGCATCACGTCCTCGATCACCGCCCGCTCGGAGATGCCCCGTTCCGCGGCGGTGTCCTCGATCTGATCGATCATCAGCGGCGTCAGCACGTAGCCGACGCTCACCGAGAACCCCCGGAAGTCACCGCCACCTTCGGCGGCGATCGCTCGCGTCAGCCCGGTCAGCCCGTGTTTCAGCGAGATGTACGCCGGCTTGTCCCGCGTCGCGTAGTGGCCGTGCACCGAGGACATGTTGCCGATCGCCCCGACGCCGTCGTCGGTCGCCCCGACGCGGGCGAGGACCTCCTTCGAGAGCACGAACGGCGCCCGGAGCATGAGGTCGTGCATGCGGTCGTAGGTGTCCATCGGGAACGCCGCGAGGGAGGCGATGTGTTGCATGCCGGCGACGTTCGCCGCGTAGCGGACCGTCCCGTGGTCGGCCGCCGTCTCGACGGCCGCCACGACGGCGGCGTCGTCGGTGAGGTCGGCCTCGATCGGAACGACCCGTCCCGCCGCCTCCAGGGAGTCGGCGAGGTCGACGGTCCCCTCGAGGCCCGTCCCGTCGATGTCGACGGCGGCGACGGTAAGCCCGTTGCTCGCGAGCGCCACGCTCGTCGCCCGCCCGATGCCTGAGCCGCCGCCGGTGACGATCGCGACGTTGCCGGCGTCGAACCGGTCGTCGGAAACGCAGAGCACGTCCTCGGCGGTGAGTTCCGGCGCGGTCAGTTCGGATCGATCGTTTGCCATATCTCCTACAGTCCGAGGACGGTGATAAATCCAGCCCGGACTGGCGGTCGGCGGCCACGGGCGCCGATCGTCTTTCGACGGCGTCTCCGGCGGAGACGTCGGGCCGGGCTGGCTCTCCCGCGGGCCGTCCCTACGCGATCGACCGCTCGCGGTCGGCCGCCTCCTCGAGGTGTTCGTCCCCCCACTCGCCCATGGCCACGACGAGGGGCTCGAGCGACCGGCCCGTCTCGGTCAGCGAATACTCCACGCGGACCGGCTTCTCGCTGACGATCTCCCTGTCGACGAGCCGTCGTTGCTCGAGGTCCTCGAGGGAGTCGGAGAGCACCTTGCTCGAGATGCCGTCGACCTCCCGCTGGAGCGCACTGAAGCCGAGCGGTCCGTCCAGTAGCCGGTGGACGATCACGGGATGCCACTTCCTCCCGATCAGCGTGGCCGTCGCCGTGATCGGACACCACTCCTCGCCGGCACACCAGACCGGCAGGGAGCCGTCCGAGTCGGTCATCGGGATGCCGGCGGTGCCCGTCCCGGAGTCGGCCGGGCGACGGGGGAATCGATCGTGTCCGGTCGGGGGTGGGGGCCGGACGTCGTGGATCGGTGGCGTTCGTCCGATCGTCGAGTTCGCATGTGGCACTGGAGGGACCGTCTCCCCAAGACGGTTACCCGGCTGTGGGAGTCGGATTCACGACCGGCACCTCGGTCGTGAGGGCGCGTCGGCGACGACGAGCAGGGGGTCACGACCGCGACGCTCGCCGGTCGGGGTTTCCTCGAGGTTACGCCGTTACCTAGAGGTGTGCTAACACATATATACCGTGTAGGGACAACGTACTACCGTAGAGCACTGCTCTGTGAGACCATGACACTCGAAACGGACGACGGATCCGACGACACGCACTCGCTCGGCATCGACGCGGTGAACCTCGACCGGTACTCGGCGATCGAGTCCGAGGAAGGGGAGTTGATACTGTACGACGAACGCTCCGAGGACGCCTGGATCCAGTCCGACCGCTGGATACCTCCCACGTCGGTGGGCTAAGCCGCTCGCCTTCCGACACCGTCCGTACCGACCCGAGACGTGTGCGCCACGCCGGGTGGATCCGGTCGGTAAGCGAGCCGTCCCGATCGGCAGTCGTCGCGATCGGTCGTTCGTCCGTGACGCACAGCCGACAAACATTCATACGCGTGTAACGAGCCCGCCGGCGAGGGTGACCGGCTGTGGGGCGGACCGGCCGACTGGCGGCCACCGGACGGCTCGGCGGACGGACGTCACCGGACGGCTCGGCGGACGGACGTCACCGGACGGCTCGGCGGACGGGCCAGACGGTGTGAGCCCACGAGACGGACGGGTCGAGACGGGTGCACAGGACGGGTCGAGACGGGTGCACAGGACGGGTCGAGACGGGTACACAGGACGGGCGATCGCGCCGCTCCGTCAGGAGCGGACGTCCCGGAACGCGGCCTCGACGACTTTGGTCAGCGTCGGGTGTGCGTGGATCGTCCCCGCGACGTCGTCGACCGTCGCACCGGTCCGCATCGCGAGGACGGCCTCGCCGAGCAGCGTCGGTGCCTCGTAGCCGATGGCGTGTGTTCCGAGGATCTCGCCGTCCGGCGCGGCGAGGACCTTCACGAACCCCTCCTCGAGTTTCTTCGCCCGCCCCATCGCCGAGTCGGCGTACTCGGCTCGACCGACGGCGTACTCGATCCCCTCCTCCCGGAGCTGCGCTTCTGTCGCGCCGACGCCGGCGACCGCCGGCTCGGTGAAGATCGCGTGGGGCATAGCCGAGAGATCGAGCGCCCGGCGCTCGTCGTCGACGACGTTGGCGATCGTGTGGCGGCTCTCGTAGTCCCCCGAGTGTTTGAAAAGCGCGTTGCCGGCCACGTCGCCCTGGGCCCAGACGTTCTCCGCGGTCGTCTCCAGGTACTCGTTCGTCTCGACGAAGCCGCGGTCGTCGACGGCGATCCCCGCCGCCTCGAGGTTCAGCCGGTCGCTGTTGGGCCGGCGACCGAGCGCGACCAGCACCGCCTCGCCCTCGACCGTCAGCTCGTCGCTCGCCTCCGACTCGGCGTGGACGAGGTGGCCCTCCCCACCCTCCTCGACGGCCGTCACGCGGTGGCCGGTGTGGACCTCGTGGCGTTCGGCGGCGACCGCCGTGAACGCCGCGGAGACGTCCCCGTCCTCCCGGGGGAGCAACGAGTCCATCATCTCGACGATCGTGACCGCGGTGCCCATCGACTCGAAGTAGTGTCCCAGCTCGACGGCGATGTAGCCGCCCCCGAGGATCACCAGGCTCTCGGGGGGTTCACGCAGGTACAGTGCCTCCCGGCTGGTGAGATACTCCACCTCGGCCAGCCCCTCGATCGGCGGCACGACCGGACGGCTGCCCGTCGCGACGACGATCCGCTCGCCGGTGACCGCCTCGCCGCCCAGTTCGACGGTTCGCTCGTCGACGAACTCGGTGTACTCCCCGAACAGCGTGAGGCCGGATCTCTCGCGGTAGCGCGTCTCCATCTCCTCGGCGATCCCGCCGAGCAGCCCGTCCATCTCCTCGACGATCGCCGCGTGGTCTACGCCGTCGAGGGAGGCGTTGACGTGGAACTTTCCCGCCCGGCGGACGTCGGCGACCGCGTTCGCGGCCTGGATGAGCATCTTCGAGGGGTTACAGCCCCGGTTGAGGCAGGTGCCACCCAGCGGCCCGGGCTCGACCAGCGCGGTCTCCAGCCCGGCGTCGGCCGCCGCCGCGGCCACGTTGTTCCCCGTTCCACCGCCGATGACGACGACGTCGAAGTCGGCCATAGGGGGTCCCACGACGCCGACGTTCAAATACCGCCCCCGGCCGTTCGTCCCGGCTGCACGCACGGGCCGTCCCGATCACGCGGACGAACGACCGGAACGGATTTATCACCGCCGCGGTCGACGGTGGGCCATGAGCACGTTCGTGGTCGTCGGCGGCGATGCCGCCGGCATGTCGGCGGCGAGCAAGGCGAAACGGGACGACCCCGACCTCGAGGTCGTCGTCTTCGAGCGCGGGGAGTGGGTCTCTTATGGCGCCTGTGGCCTCCCCTACTACGTGAAAGGGGAGATCCAGTCCCTCGAGGAGCTCGTTTCGGTCACGCCCGAGGAGTTCCGCGAGGAGCGGGGGATCGACCTCCGGACCGGCCACGAGGTGGTGGCGATCGATCCGGACGAGCGGACCGTCACCGCCGAGGGCGACGGCCGGACGGTCCAAGAGTCGTACGACCACCTGCTGATCGCGACCGGCGCGGCGGCCGTCACGCCGCCGATCGAGGGGATCGACCGCGAGGGAGTGTACACGCTGGGCTCGATGAGCGACGGCGCGGAGCTCCGGGAGTACGTCGCGCGGGCCCGAAGCGACGGACAGCTCCGCCAGCCCGACAGCGGCCCGGCCTGCCAGTTCCTCGAGGAGTGTGCCGGCCCCGTGGCCGTCGTCGGTGGGGGGTACATCGGCGTCGAGATGGCGGAGGCGCTGGCCGCAAACGGCTTCGAGGTCCACCTCTTCCAGCGCGGCGATCGGATCCTGAACGGCTTCAGCGAGGCCACGAGCGAGCGCGTCACGGCCCACCTCCGGGAGCGGGACGTGGCGGTCTACCTCGGGAGCGAGGTCGAGGCGCTCGCCGGCGACGACGCGGTCGAGGCCGTCGTCACCGCCGGCGAGCGCGTCCCCGCCGAGATGGTGCTGGTCGGTACGGGCGTGCGTCCGCGAACGGCCCTGGCCGAGGCGGCCGGCATCGAACTCGGGGAGACGGGTGCGATCGCCGCCGACGCCTACCGCGAGACGAGCGAGCCGGACGTCTACGCGGCGGGGGACTGTGCGGAAGCCGAGCACGTCGTCACCGGCGAACCGGCGTACGTCCCGCTGGCGTTGACGGCCAACCGCCACGGACGGGCGGTCGGGGCGACGGTCGCCGGCACCCCGACGGCGGCCGGGGCGATCGCCGGGACGGCCGCGGTCAAAGCCTTCGACGTCGAGGCGGCCCGGACCGGACTCACGGATCACGACGCCGCCCGAGAGGCCGGCTTCGAGCCGGTCACGGAGACGATCGACGCGAAATCACGGGCCGGCTACTACCCCGAGGGCGGGACGGTCCGGGTGACCCTCACCGCCGACCGCGGGTCGGGACGCGTGCTCGGGGGCGACCTCGTCTCCGAGTACGGCGAGGGCGCCGTCCACCGGAGCCACGCGCTCGTCGGGGCGGTGACCGAAGGGGTGAGCGTCGGCGAGCTCTCGAACTACGACCTCGCGTACGCACCCCCGTTCAACACGACCTGGGATCCCGTGTTAACGGCCGCGAAGGTGCTCGAGGGACGGCTCTGAGGCGATAGGCGGCTCGACGGCCGGGGGAGCGACTCGACGGCCGATAGAAGCGGCCCGACGGCCGGGCAGGAACGGCTCGGCAGCCGACGGGAGCGGCCCGACGCCGCCCGAACGGGCCGGACCCGGATCCGTGACGTACCGGCGCCGGCAACCGAGGACGGTCACGGCGGTCTGTCAGTCGAACCGCGTTCGCAGCTCCCGGCGCAGGTCGGCGACGATACGCCGTTCGGCCCGGCTCATCGCCCGGATCGCCTCGTCGGTGTACTCGATCCGGGCGGTCGGGAGCTGCGGGAGGAAGGGGCCGTCGACCACCTCGTTCGGATCGAGCCGGACCTCGAAGACGAACAGCCCGCGGTGGCTCCGGAGCGGCCCGGTGAAGGGAAACCCCTCCTCGACCAGCCGGCCGGCCGCGTCCCGATCGAGGGCGGCCTCGGCGGCCGCCCAGAACTCGTCTTCCGGGCGCTCGACGATCGGCGCGATCCCTTCCCCGAGTCGCTCCAGCCGGTCGAGGACGTCGTCGGCCACCGTCGCCCGCTGGTCCGGGGTGACCGTCGGCCCCAGCGCGTCTATGTAGCCGTCGACCGCGAGCAGCTCGTCGGCGACGGCGTCGACGGGCTCGCCGCGTTCGACGGCGTCGAGGAGGATCCGCAGCTGCTCGAGCGAGCGCTCGCGGTAGTCGGCGACCTCGGGCTCGACGACGCGCCGTTCCAGCGCGGGGGCGTTCTCCCGGAGCCGATCGAGCAGGAAGCCGCCGGCGCCGAGGCCGGTCCCCCGGAGCGCCCGCTCGACGCTGAACTCCTCGCGGACCGCCGTGACGGTCTCGTCGACGAACCGCTCGACCCCTGCTTCGGCCGCACGCCGGCTCATAGGGGTCCCTTCCGGGAGGGTCGATAAAGTGACTGATGCCTACGAGCGGTGGTACGGACGCGTCGAACGGCTGCCGGTCGATACGGAGACGACCCGGAACACGGTCCAGTCGGAACGGCCCCGTCACTCCCCGGGGGACCGGTCCCAGAACACCTCGGGGAGACCCCGGTCGGTGTTTCCCTCCAGGTACTCCCGTTTGGTCGTGTTCGCCTCCTCGATGAGCGCGGCCGCCTCGCCGGCCCAGACGTAGAAGCCGACGAGCGTGTCCCGGCGCATCCGTTCGAGATCGATCGAGTGGTAGACGTTGACGACGCCTCCGGCCTCCAGGTTCAGCTGTGCCCGTTCGATCAGCCCGAGCTCGACGAGCTCGTTCAGATAGCGCGTGGCCGTGCTGCGGTCGTACTCGAGCCGGTCGGCGACCTCGCTGGCGGAGAGGGGGCCCTCGCCGATCACGCACAGACAGATGTCGAGTCCGGCTTTCGGGAGTCCGAAAGCGTCGAAAAGCACCTCCCGGATATCTGGCGGTTTCACCGAGATGTGGACGTCTCGGACGGGCTCCATCGGCTCCCCGTGACAGGACATCGGTGGATCGTCGCTCCCGATGGCGAGGACGACGTGGTCACAGTCGACACACTCGTAGATCTCGTACGG
>LKNG01000045.1 GCA_001564115.1 Natrialbaceae archaeon Tc-Br11_E2g8
CCCGCCGACGGCTCGAGCGGGGTCTCGCCGGTGAGCTCCCGGAAACGCCGTCGGCCGACGATCCCGCTTTCGAGCGGGTCGACCACCACGTCCTCGCGGACGGTTTCACCGCGCTCGCGGCCGCCCGCGACCGGATCCGGGAGGCCGGCTACGAGCCGCTGGTGCTTTCCTCGCGGATCCGCGGGGAGTCGACCGAGGCGGCCAAGACCGCGGCGGCGATCGCAGAGGAGGTCCCGGCGACCGGAAACCCGATCGAGCCGCCTGCGGCCGTCCTCTCCGGCGGGGAGACGACGGTCACGGTCACGGGCGACGGGACGGGCGGGCCGAACCAGGAGTTCGCGCTGGCCGCCGCCGTGGAGGCCGACGCCGAGGGCGTGACCGTGGCCGCAGTCGACACGGACGGGATCGACGGGCCGACCGACGCCGCCGGCGCGATCGTCGACGCCTCGGCGGCGACGGACGCGGAGCTACGGGACGCACTCGACGAACACGACGTCTACCCGGTCCTCGAGGAGCGTGGCTGGCTGATCCGGACGGGCAAGACGGGGACGAACGTCAACGACCTCCGGGTGGTCGTGATCGACCGGTAGTCAGCGCGCGTCTCTACTCTTCACGAAGAGGTAACAGCCGAGACCCACGACCAGCAACAGCGGATACGGCGAGTCGACGTCGGTGACGCTCGCGTCGGTCAGCAGTATCCCGCCGATGCCGGCGACGAGCGCGGCCATTCCGACGATCGCGACGGCGACCGTCAGCCGGCTCCCGGCCGCCGATTCCGACCCCGTCCCGTCCGTGCCTGTCATTCGACCGGGGATTCCCCGCGGGAGGACCTAAAGCCACCGGGCCGGATCGTCTGTCGGAGTGTTCCACCGGGTCGGTACTCGTGTCGTCGCCGTCGGCCCGGAGACGTCCGTCTCGGTTCGGACGCGTCCGTCCTGTCTTCGCCGGAGCGTGGCCGGCCCGACGGCGGGAAGTCGGATCCGGAATTTGAGAATGAACAGATGAATATACATATATTGAAAACCGTACCTCGATCGGCGAACTCCACGAAAACTCAGCGATCGCCGGAATAACGACCGTCTAACGCTATATTGAAGGAAAAAATGTATTTATATTTCGGAGAATAAAGACAGAGAGAGCGCTTTTTCGAGTTCGTATCGAATATATGGTATGTGTCGCCGGCCGATCAATGCCGACCGCTGTAGCTCACGCGGGCAGGGAGACCCGGCTCACCGGCAGCCGGTAGCTCCCGTCGAAGAACTCGAGTTCGCTCACCGTCCACCGGACGGACTCGACCTCGCGGTCGGCGAGCCGGCGGGCCATCTCCCGGTCGCCGCCGCGGGCGAGGGTGACGTGGGGGACGTACTCCTCGCCCTCGAGTCCCTCGACGGCGCCGAAGGCGTCGACGAGATCGGCGTGGACCGCCTCGAGGCCGGGGCTCTCGACGGCGAGGTAGACGACCGGGGCGGCGCCGACGGGCGGCTCGGCGAAGTACTCGATTCCGGTCACCCGTGCCTCCACGGTCGGTGTCCCCTCGAGCGCGCGGTGGGCCCGTCGCTGGAGCGCGCCGACGTGGTCGGCGTCGCCCAGCCGTTTGAGCAACAGCGAGTGGTCCTCCCGGACGACGGGGAAGTCGACGAGCGACGGGTAGAGGTCGGCCGCGAGCGCGCGGACGCGGCCGGGAACCGGGACGTTGACGCTGTACACGTGAGCCGAGGTAGGAGCGAGCCGGATTTGAACCTGTTGGACCGGGCGGTGACGGCTCCCGGAGAGCGTTCGCGAAACCCTGAAACTCCCGAAAACCCGACTGAAACGGTCGGAAAGAGCTATTTAGCCGGGCATATCACCACCGGACGATGACGCGAGACCGGCCGGTGACCGTCCGTCCGCTGGCCGTCGTAGTGATCGTCGCCACGGCACTCGCGTTCGCGGCCACAGGGGTGGCTCCTGGGGGTAGCGTGCTGGTTTCGAGCGTCACGGCACAGGAAGAGCCCCGGCCGTCGGGCTACGACGAGTTGCGCCACGGGATCGAGCTCCACCCGAACGGGTCGGCGACGTGGACGGTCGAGTACCGGTATCGCCTGGACGGCGAGGACGCCGGCGAGGAGTGGGCCGAGCTTCGAGCCGACATCGAAAACCGGGAGCCCGCCTACCGCGAGGGGTTCGAATCCCGCTGGGAACGTGCCCTGGTGGCGGCGGAGAACGACACCGATCGGGAGATGGACGTCACCCCGCTGGATCTGGACGTAGAGGAGAGCACGACCCCGCCCGAGTACGGCTACGTCCGGTACCGGTTCAAGTGGACGTCGTTCGCCAGCGTCGAGGTCAACCGGATCGACGCCGGCGACGCCATCGAGGGGCTCGATCTGGACGACCGGTCGCGGATGGTCGTCTCCTGGCCCGACTCCTACGATCCCCGGGACAACGACTCTATCGCCCCGGCACCCGACGACCGCCGGGAGTCGGCGGTCGTCTGGGACGGCGCGGAGACGGAGTTTCTGGAGGAGGAGCCACGGCTCGTGCTCATCGAGGGGGACCCGGAACCCGAGGAAGCCGACCGGTCGATCCCCTTCCCGTGGCTGGCCGCCCTCGGCGCCGTCCTGCTGGCGATCGCCGGCCTCGGCGGCTGGCTGGTCGGTCGGAGCGAGGACGCGACGCCGACGGAGCCACCGGAGGAGACCGACGACGGTCAGCCACGGGAGCTGTTGAGCAACGAAGAGCAGGTTCTCAGGCTGCTCGAGGAGCGAGACGGCCGGATCAAACAACAGGCGGTCGTCGCCGAACTCGGCTGGACCGAGGCGAAAACGAGCCAGGTCGTCGGCGAGCTCCGGCAGTCGGGAGCGATCGAGGTCTTCCGGATCGGCCGCGAGAACGTGTTGACACTGCCCGAGGAGACAGAGGAGTGACGGCCGCTTCGGGGAAGCCGAGGAGTGACGGTCGCTTCGGGGAGGCCGAGGAGTAACGGTCGCTTCGAGGAAGCCGAAGAGTGACGGTCGCTTCGGAGAAACCCGGAGGTGACGATCGGATGAGTTCGACAGCTTTTAATATCGGAGCGGCGCTATCTACCGTCAATGTCGGAAGCTGCGTCCCGTGGCGTCCACCCGGTCGCCAGCGACGCGTCCCGACGAGAGCGAGCGGGCCGCTAGGCCCGTACACACTTCTCCCCCGATTTCCGTCCATTCCGCCCCTCGCAGAACGACGCCGAGTCTGCCGGGAGCGTCCGCTCTGTGTATAAATTTCTTAAACCAAAACGGTGAATTTAATACCGTCCGTCCGTACCCTCCGGATACGACATGACACGTGTTGCACTCGCGTTCTCGGGTGGACTGGACACGACGGTGTGTGTACCGCTGCTCGAGGAGGAGTACGGATACGACGACGTGATCGGCGTCACGGTCGACGTCGGACAGCCGGCCGAGGAGTTCGCCGAGGCCAAAGAGACCGCCGACGCCCTGGGGCTCGAACACCACGTGGTCGACGCGAAAGCGGAGTTCGCCGAGCTCTGTCTCGAGAGCGTCCGCGCGAACGCCAGCTACCAGGGCTACCCGCTCGGTACCGCCCTCGCGCGGCCGGTGATCGCCACGGCGATCCTCGAGGTCGCCGAGGCCGAGGGCTGTACCGGGCTCGCCCACGGCTGTACCGGGAAGGGCAACGACCAGCTGCGGTTCGAGGCGATCTGGCGTGACTCCGATATGGAGGTGATCGCACCGGTTCGCGAGCTCGGGCTCACCCGCGAGTGGGAAAACGAGTACGCCGAAACGAAGGGGCTGCCCGTCGAGGGCGGCGGTGGCGGGAAGTGGTCGATCGACACCAACCTCTGGAGTCGCTCGGTCGAGGGCTCCGAGCTCGAGGATCCGAGCTACGTCCCCGGCGAGGAGATCTACGAGTGGACACGGGCGCCGACCGGCGAGACCGAGGAGGTCGAGATAACCTTCGAGGATGGGTACCCCGTAGCCGTCGACGGCGAGCCCATGGAGCCCGTAGCGCTGATCGAGCACCTGAACGAGCGTGCCGGCGCCTACGGCGTCGGCCGGACGGACTCGATGGAAGACCGGATGCTCGGCCTGAAGGTCCGTGAGAACTACGAGCATCCCGCCGCGACGACGCTGCTGTCGGCCCACGAGGCCCTGGAGTCGCTCGTGCTCACCCAGGAGGAACGGGAGTTCAAGGAGCTGATCGACGCCAGGTGGGCGAAGAAGGGATACGAGGGGCTCGTCGACGCGCCGCTGGTCTCCGCGCTCGAGGGGTTCATCGCCGAGACCCAGAATCGCGTCACCGGAACGGTGACGGTCCGGTTCGAGGGCGGCCAGGCCCGCGCGGTCGGCCGGGACAGCGAGTACGCGGCGTACTCCGCCTCCCACGCCTCCTTCGACACCGAGACCGTCGGGAAGATCAGCCAGGAGGACGCCACGGGCGTCGCGAAGTACCACGGCTTCCAGCGCCGGCTCGCAAACGAGTCGATCGCTCGCTTGGCCGCGGACGACGGGATCGAGCTCACCCCCGACGGCGGCCCCGCCACGGGGGGAGCCGACGCGGACGGCGACGACTGACGATGACCGGGGACGGGATCGATCGGACGGCCGTTCGCCGCGACCGGTTCAGCGGCGGCCCCGCCCGGAGCTTCCTCTCCTCGCTCGCCGCCGACGAGCGCATCTTCGCGGCCGACCTCGCCGTCGATCGCGCCCACGTCGTGATGCTGGCCGAACGCGGGATCGTCGAGGGGGCCGTCGCCGGGGAGATCCTCGCCGCCCTCGAGGCGGTAGAGTCCGCGGGACACGACGCCCTCCCCGACGGCGAGGACGTCCACGAGGCGATCGAGACCGCGGTCATAGAGCGGATGGGCCCCGACGGCGGGCGGATGCACACCGCCCGCTCGCGCAACGACGAGGTGGCCACCTGCATCCGATACCGGCTCCGCGAGGACGTCATCGAGACGATCGAGGCGACGATCGGGTTGCGCGCGCGGCTGGCCGACGTTGCGGCCGACCACACCGGGACGATCATGCCCGGCTACACCCACCTCCAGCCCGCCCAGCCGACGACGGTCGCCCACTGGGCGCTGTCCTACGAGTCGACGGTCCGTCGGGACACGGCGAGGCTGCTCGACGCCTACGACCGGATCAACCGGTCGCCGCTGGGCGCGGCGGCGTTCGCGGGGACCCCCTTCGACGTCGACCGCGAGCGGACCGCCGAGCTGCTCGGCTTCGACGGCGTGATCGAGAACTCGATCGACGCCGCCTCGAGCCGGGACTTCCTGCTCGAGACGACGGGTGCGCTCTCGACGCTCGCGACGACGCTGTCGGGGCTCGCCGAGGACCTGATCGTCTTCGCGAACCGTGGCTTTCTCGAACTCGACGACGACTACGCCTCGACCTCCTCGATCATGCCCCAGAAGAAAAACCCCGACACCCTCGAGCTCGTCCGTGCGGTCGCGGGCGACGCCGTCGGCGGATTTGCGGGGCTCGCGACGACGCTGAAGGGACTGCCCCGCGCGTACAACCGCGATCTCCAGCGGGCGACCCCCCACGCCTGGGACGCGGTCGACGCCGTCTCGGAGGCGACGCGGGTCGCCGCGGGAGCCGTGGGGACCGCCGAGTGGGACGGGGAGACCCTCGCCGCCGAGGCCGGTGCGGGGTTCTCGACGGCGACCGGCGTCGCCGACCTGCTCGCGGCGGCCGGCGTGCCGTTCCGGACGGCCCACGAGGTGGTCGCGAGCGCGGCCGAACGCGGCGCCGACTTCGGGGCGGTCGCGGCCGCCGCCGAGGAGCACTTGGAGGATCCCCTCGAGAGCTACGTCGACCCTGCGGCCGTCGAAGCCACACTCGACCCCGCAGAGAGCGTGGCGAGCCGGTCGTCGACGGGTGGCCCCGCACCCGAGGCGGTCGAGGAGACCCTCTCGGACGCCCGCGGCCGGCTCGAGGCCGACCGGGAGGGACTCGCGGCGAGAACCGACGCGCTGGCGGCGGCCCGCGACCGGCTCGACGCGGAGGTGGACGCCCGTGTTTGACCGACGACCGGTCCGGCTCCGACGGGGCCGGAGATAGTCCATAGAAGCTGATACTGGATCACAGAAAAGCCCAGTGAGACCATTTTTGGAGTGTTAGACGCGACTGCAGTAGTAAATTTAATCTGATATTTTCGACGGATTTAAGTCGGTAGACGGAGTAGGTCGAGACACGATGACGGAAGACACCGACAGCGTGGTCGCGGAAGACCCCATCACGGGCGAGGAGATCGAACTGCCGGCGGACGTCGAGATCGGCGAGATCGTCGACAACCCGGTCACCGGCGCGGAGCTCGAGGTCGTCTCCCTCGATCCGCTCACACTCGAGGAGGCACCCGAGCTCGAAGAAGACTGGGGTGAGTGACGTGCCCGGGGGCGTCGTGACGGGTGGTGGTCGTCCGTGAACGTCGGGATCCTCTACTCGCGGATCCGCAAGGACGAGAAGCTCCTGTTGACCGAGCTACGCGAGCGGGACCACGACGTCGAGAAGATCGACGTCCGGAAGCTGCGGCTCGGCGTCTCGACCCCGAACGAGCGGTTCGACGGGCTCGACCTCGTCGTCGACCGCTGTCTGGCGACGAGTCGGAGCCTGTATGCGACCCGGTTCTGTGAGAGCTACGGCGTCCCCGTGGTCAACAGCCACGAGACCGCCTCGATCTGTGCCGACAAGGTACAGAACAGTTTGGCACTCGAGGAGGCGGGCGTGCCGACGCCGGCGACGACGGTCGCGTTCACCAAGGAAGCCGCCCTCGAGGCGATCGAGGCGTTCGGCTACCCCTGCGTGCTCAAACCCGTCGTCGGCTCCTGGGGGCGGCTGATGGCGAAAATCGACTCCCGGGACGCAGCAGAGGCGATCCTGGAGCACAAGGCGACTCTGGGCCACTACGAGCACAAGGTGTTTTACGTCCAGGAGTTCGTCGAGAAGCCCGGCCGGGACATCCGGGTGGTCGCGACCGACGGCGAACCGGTCGCCGCGATGGTGCGCTCCTCGGATCACTGGATCACCAACGCCGCGAAAGGCGCCGAGACCGACGTCTTCGAGCTCGACGCCGAACTCGAGGAGCTCGTCTCCCGTGCCAGCGACGCCGTCGGCGGCGGCCTGCTCGGGATCGACCTCATGGAGAGCGACGGAGGGTACACCGTCCACGAGGTCAACCACACCGTCGAGTTCAAGGCCCTCGATTCGGCGGTCGACGTCGACGTCGCGGCTGCGGTCGTCGACTGGCTCGAACGCACGGCGGAGCCCGACTCCGTCGAGGTGAGTGCCTGATGGAAACCGACGGGACGACCACCGCAGCCGTCGTCGGCGCGAGCGGCTTCGCGGGCGGCGAGCTGTTGCGCCTGCTCGCGGGACATCCCCGCTTCGAGCCCGTCCAGGCGACAAGCCGCCGCTACGAACGAAAGACCGTCGGCGCGGTTCACCCGAACCTCCGTGGGCTCGGGTTGCGGTTTACCGCGCCGGAGGACCTCGAGAGCGTCGACGTCCTCTTCGCTGCCACCCCCCACGGCGTCTCGATGGGCCGGATCGAGGAGTTCCTCGAGGTCGCCGACACCGTCGTCGACCTCTCCGCTGACTTCCGGCTCCCGACCGAGGCGGAGTACGACCGGTGGTACGACGGCCACGACGCGCCGGAGTACCTCGAGCGAGCCGAGTACGCCCTCCCGGAGATAAACCGCGAAAACCTCCCCGGCGCCGAGCTGATCGCCAGCGGTGGCTGTAACGCCACGGCGACGATCCTCGGACTCTATCCGCTTTTCGAGGAGGGCATCCTCGGGGGCGGCCGGGAGACGGAGCGGATCGTCGTCGACGTGAAAGTCGGCTCCTCGGAGGGTGGCGCCGGCGGCGGCGAGGCCTCCTCACATCCCGAACGGTCGGGGGTCGTCCGGCCGTACGCGCCGACGGGCCACCGCCACGAGGCGGAGATCGAACGCTACCTCGGGACGTCGGTCGCGTTCACCTGCCACGCGGTCGATATGATCCGCGGGGCGAGCGCGACCGCCCACGTCTTCCCGGCGGAGCCCGTCTCCACGCGGGAGCTCTGGGGGGCCTATCGCGGGGCGTACGCCGAGGAGCCGTTCGTCCGGACCGTCGCCGGCGGCTCGGGAGTCTACCGCTACCCGGAGCCGAAGGCGGTCGCGGGGACGAACCACGCCGAGGTCGGCTTCGAACTCGATCCCGAAAACGAGCGCGTGGTGGTGTTCTCGGCGATCGACAACGTGATGAAAGGGTCGGCCGGCCAGGCCGTCCACGCCGCGAACGTCGCACTCGGCTTCGAGGAGACCGCCGGCCTCGAGTTCGCGGGGCTTCACCCCGTGGGGTCGCCATGACGGTCGTCGTGAAAGTCGGCGGCGCACGCGCCGTCGAGCCCGCACGGACCCTCGCCGACGTCGCCTCGCTGGTCGCCGACGGCGAGGACGTCGTGCTCACCCACGGCGGCTCGACGGCCGTCGACGAGACCTTAGAGGCGCTGGGCGAGGAGCCAACCTACGTCGAGACTCCCGCCGGCGTCGTGGGGCGCTTTACCGACGAGCGGACGATGGACGTCTTCAAGATGGTCATGCCCGGGAAGCTCAACACCGATCTGGTCGAGCACCTCCAGAACGAGGGCGTCGACGCCGTCGGCCTCTCGGGGGTCGACGGGAAGCTACTCGAGGGGAGCCGCAAGTCGGCCGTACGCGTCGAGGAGGACGGCAGAAAGAAGATCAAACGCGGCGATCACTCCGGCAGGATCGAGTCGGTCAACGCGGAGCTACTCGAGACGCTGCTCGCCGCCGGCTACACGCCCGTCGTCTCCGTGCCCGTCCTCGGGAGGGAGACGGACGGGGGATACACCGCGGTCAACGCCGACGCCGACCGCGCCGCGGCCGCCATCGCCGGCGCTCTGGGGGCCGACCTCGTCGTCCTCACCGACGTCTCGGGGATCTACGAGGACCCCGAGGACGGCTCGACGCGGATCGAGTCGGCGTCGACACCCGGGGAGTTCGCGTCCCTCAGGGAGGCCGCGGAGGGGTTCATGACGCGGAAGGTCATGGCCGCCGAGGAGGCCCTCGAGGGCGGCGCCGCGTCGGTCGTCGTCGCGACGGCCGACGCCGAGACGCCGGTCACGAGCGCGCTCGCGGGCGACGGGACGACGATAACCCCCGGCGTGCTCGGGGCGGGAGCCGACGACGGGACGGGGGTGGGAGGGTGAGCGACCACGACTTCGTCTCCGGGAGCAAACCCATCCCGATCGATCGCGGGGAGGGGCCCTACCTCTACAGCGACGACACGGCGTATCTAGACGCCGGCGCGAGTTACGCGTGTACGCCGCTGGGTCACAGCCACCCCGCGGTCGTCGAGGCGGTCGTCGATCAGGTCGGCGAGCTGACGTTCGTCGACTCCTCGTACCCCGTCCGGTCCCGCGAGGACGCCTACGCCGCGCTCGTCGCCTCGACGCCCGCGGCCCTCGACGCGGCCTGGTTCTGTAACTCCGGCACCGAGGCCAACGAGGCCGCCCTGAAGTTCGCCCGGTCGGCGACCGGCGAGTCGACGATCGTCGCCGCGACCCGGTCGTTCCACGGGCGGACCATGGGATCGCTCGCAGCGACCTGGAAAGACGCGTACAAGGAGCCGTTCGAGCCGCTTGCCGGCGACGTGGAGTTCGTCCCGTACGGCGAGAGCGAGGCGCTCGCCGACGCCGTCGACGGGGGTATCGCAGCGGTGATCCTCGAGCCGATACAGGGCGAAGGCGGGATCAACGTCCCGCCGGCGGGCTACCTCGAGAGCGCCCGCGAGCTCGCCGACGAGGTCGGCGCGGCGCTCGTCCTCGACGAGGTCCAGACCGGGATGGGGCGGACGGGATCGATGTGGGCCTGCCAGAACGTGGGGGTCACCCCCGACGTGCTGACGACCGCGAAGGGTCTCGGCAACGGCCTGCCCGTCGGTGCGATCGCGGTTCGCGAGTGGGTCGCCGAAGGAGCGGGCTCGCACAACGCCACGTTCAGCGGCGGCCCCGTCGTCTCCGCGGCGGTCGACGCGACCATCTCGACGCTGCTCGAGGAGGGGTGGCCAGCCCACGCCGCCGAGGTCGGCGACTACCTGATGGCGGAGCTCGAGGCGGCCCTCGGCGGGGCGGTTCGTGAGGTCCGCGGGGAGGGGCTGCTCGTCGGGATCGAACTCAAACGCGGGGCGAACCGCGTCGCCCGCGAGCTGGCGATCGACCACCGGGTGCTCGCGCTCCCGGCCGGACGGACCGTCCTCCGACTGTTGCCGCCGCTCGTGATCGAGCGGGCGGAGGCCGACCGGATCGTCACGGCGCTCGCGGACGTGCTCGGGGGGACGGGCTCGTGATGGGGGAGGTGAGCGCATGACGGCGACGGTGGACGGGACGTCCGCGGTCGACCTCGAGGAGGCACGCGAGCTGCTGGTAGAGCTCGTCTCGATCCCCTCCCCGCCGCGCGAGGAGCGGGCGGCCGCCGAGACGCTCGTGGCCTTCTTCGAGAGCCACGGTCGGGAGGCCTGGCTCGACGACGTCGGCAACGTCCGCGCGCCGGCCGACGACGCCGTCCTGTTGACCTCCCACGTCGACACCGTCCCGGGTGAGATCCCGGTCGAGATCGAGGAGACCGACGACGACGAAATCCTCTGGGGACGGGGCAGCGTCGACGCGACGGGTCCGCTGGCGGCGATGGCCACGGTGGCCGTCCGGACGGGGGTCTCCTTCGTCGGCGTCGTCGGCGAGGAGGAAGACTCCAGGGGCGCTCGCCACCTGGTCGGCGACCGGAAGGAGCCGGCGGCGGTGGTAAACGGCGAGCCCTCCGGCGTCGACGGCATCACCCTCGGCTACCGGGGGCTGCTCGGCGGGACCTACGTCGCGACCAGCGAGTCCGGCCACAGCTCCCGGCCGGATCCGAACGCGATCCAGCACGCGATCCGCTGGTGGACCGCCGTCGAGGAGGCGTTCGCGACCGACGAGTACGAGCCGGTGTTCGAGGGAGTGACGCCGAAACCGATCGGGATCGAGGGGGGCACCACCGAGGACGGCCTCTCCGTCGAGGCGACGATGGAGGTCAGACTCCGGGTTCCCCCCGCCCTCGACGTCGAGTCGGTCCGGGAGACCACGGAGGCTCACCTCGAGGTGGGCACCGTCACCTGGCAGGACGTGATGCCGCCGGTGATGACGAGCCCGCGGACCGAGGTCGCCCGGGCGTTTCGGGCCGCCATCCGCGCGGAGGGGCTCGAACCTCGCCTGCTCCGGAAGACCGGCACGAGCGACATGAACCTCTACGCCGACGCCTGGGAGTGTCCGATGGTCACCTACGGCCCCGGGGACTCCGGGTTCGATCACGCCCCGGACGAGCGACTCCCCCTGTCGGCGTTCGACCGGTCGATCGCCGTCCTCGAACGGGTCGCCCGGACGCTCCGGGAGTGATCACGAGACGTTCGAGAACCGAAACCGCCACACCACGACAATGAGCACACACGACCTACCGACCGACGGCGCACAGCCACGTCACTTCCTCGACGTCGACGACCTCTCCGCGGCGGAGCTTTCGGCCGTCCTCGACCGGGCGGCGACGTACAAAGACGCCCTCGCGGCCGGGGCCGACCACGCCGACCTCCCGGGGGCGACCCTCGGGATGCTCTTCCAGAAGGCGAGCACCCGAACGCGGGTCTCTTTCGAGACGGGGATGACCCAGCTCGGCGGTCACGCCATCTTCCTCGGCGCCGACGACATCCAGCTCGGCCGGGGCGAGCCGCTGAAAGACACCTCGCGGGCGCTCTCGCGGTACGTCGACGTCCTGATGGCCCGGGTGTTCAAACACGAAAACGTCGAGGTGCTCGCCGAACACGCCGACGTCCCGGTCGTCAACGGGCTCACCGACGACGCCCACCCCTGCCAGACGCTCGCGGACCTGCTGACGATCCGCGAGCGGTTCGACGGCTTCGAGGACGTCTCGGCGGTCTGGGTCGGCGACGGCAACAACGTCGCCCAGTCGTTCGTCCTCGGCTGTGCGCTCGCCGGCGTCGAACTCACCGTCGCGACCCCACCGGAACACGCCGTCGACGACGCGATCATCGACCGGGCGGCCACGCTCGGGACCGCCCCCGAGACGACGAGCGATCCCGAGTCGGCGGTCGAGGGAGCCGACGTCGTCTACACCGACGTCTGGGTGAGCATGGGCCAGGAGGACGAACGGGACACCCGGCTGCGCCGGTTCGAAGGGTTCCAGGTCAACGAGACGCTGCTCGAGGCCGCCCCCGGCGCCGTCGTGATGCACTGTCTGCCGGCCCACCGCGGCGAGGAGATCACCGACAGGGTCATCGAGGGCGAGCGTTCGATCGTCTTCGCGCAGGCCGAAAACCGACTGCACGCCCAGAAGGCACTGCTCGTCGAGCTGCTCGACGGCGAGTGAAAAGGCTTCGGGCCGTCGGCCACAACACTCACTTTCCGACGCCACCAGAAGTCACGTGACGCGGTGGGGTGGGGCAGATCACCTACGCCACGCGTCCCGGGGACGAACGGCTCGTCCCCGGCTCGGGGACGGGTACCCCAATGGTGATCGGCCTGGTGGACCGCCGTCCCCACGTACCCTACGTGCTCCAGCTACGTCTGTATTGCGCCGATCGGCCGGGAGCGACGGTCCGTGGGGCTGTGACCGATCGTCCGGTCGAATCCACCCGCCGGCTCGGTCGAACGGTCGGATCGCGTACAGTAACTCGTTGCTGAAAACGGTTATGCCCGACTCGTACCTGACTACCTTCCGGGGGTGGCGGCGAGCGGTCGGCCCGTGGGAATCCATCCGGCACTCCGAGTGGGGGAGGGGTGGTTCCGGTCGGCACTCCGAGTGGGGGACGTTCGGGGATCTGTCGCGGCTTTTCGAGACGTCGATCCGGTTCACAGCGGGGAGCTAGCCGAGGGTCCCGGTGGCGGAACGATCGTCCGTCGGCGTCGCTCGTCGGGTCGTCGACAGAAAGAATACGGGTTGTCGCCGATCAGTCGTCGGCCGGCGTGGCGCCGGTGTCACCGTCTTCGACCTGCGCTTTCGTCCAGGAGAGTTTCCCGCCGGCGGCGAGGATCGCCCGCTCGCGCTCGGAGGCGTCGAGTTCGGCCGTGAACTCCCACTCGTCGTTGACCCGGACGGTGAACTCCTCGGCGCCGCCGAGGACGCCCTCTCGGACGTCGTCGACGATCTCGACGTCGTCGCCCTGCCCGATCCGCTCGTAGCTGTCCTCGTCGATCGTCAGCGGCACCAGCCCGAAGTTAAACAGGTTCGCCCGGTGGATCCGTGCGAACGACTGGGCGAGAACGGCCTCGATCCCCAGGTACATCGGACACAGCGCGGCGTGTTCCCTGGAGGAGCCCTGGCCGTAGTTCTCGCCGGCGACCAGCACGCCGCCGTCGGCCGCGAGCGCGCGCTCGGCGAAGGTGTCGTCGACCCGCGAGAGGGTAAACTCCGAGAGCTTCGGCACGTTCGAGCGGTACATCAGGATGTCCTGGCTCGCGGGGACGATGTGGTCGGTGGTGATGTTGTCGCCCATCTTGAGCAGGGCCTCCCCGCTCAGCTCGTCGCCGATCTCCCCTTTGAGCGGGACGTCGCCGATGTTGGGCCCTTTGATGAGGGAGTCGTCGGGGGCCTCGTCGGGACTGATCAGGTCGGTCTTCGAACCGTCGTACTCCTCGGGGAGCTCGATGCCCGGATCCTCCAGATCCCCGAGCTCCTCGGCGAGGTCGCGCGGATCGACGATCTCGCCGGCCAGCGCCGCGGCGGCGGCGACCTCGGGCGAACAGAGGTAGACGTTGTCCTCCTCGATGCCCGACCGTCCCTCGAAGTTCCGGTTGAACGTCCGCAGGGAGACGGTGTCGCTGCCGGGAACGTGGCCGATGCCGATACACGCCCCGCAGGTGGCCTCCGAGAAGTTCACCCCGGCGGCCATCATCTCGGCGACCCATCCCTCGCGGGCGAGCATCTCGCTTGCCTGCTTCGATCCCGGCGCGACGATCGTCTCGGTCGTCGGGTCGACCTCCCGACCCTCGAGCATCTTCGCCGCCGGGAGGACGTCCTCGTAGGCACCGTTGGTACAGGAGCCGACGATCACCTGGTCGACGGCGACGCCCGCGACCTCCCGGACGGGGACGACGTTGTCGGGCATCGAGGGCTCGGCGATCAGCGGCTCGAGCTCCGAGAGGTCGACGACGAGCTGGTCGTCGTACTCGGCGTCGGGATCGGGCTGGATCTCCTCGTAGACGTCGCCACGTCCCAGCCGCTCGAGGTAGTCTTCGGTTCGCTCGTCGGTCGGGAAGATCGAGGTCGTCGCCCCGAGCTCGGTGCCCATGTTCGTGATGGTCATCCGCTCGGGGGCAGTCAGGCTCTCGACGCCCGGCCCGGTGTACTCGAAGATCTTGCCGACGCCGCCTTTGACCGTCAGCCGGCGCAGCATCTCGAGGATGACGTCTTTCGCGGTCGCCCACGCGGGCAGCTCGCCCTCGAGGCGGACCTCGACGATCTCGGGCACCTCGATGTAGTACGGTGCCCCACCCATCGCGACCGAGACGTCGATGCCGCCGGCGCCGATCGCCAGCTGGCCGATCCCGCCCGGCGTCGGGGTGTGAGAGTCCGAACCCAGCAGCGTCTTGCCGGGCGCCGCGAAGTTCTCCCGGTGGACGTTGTGACAGATGCCGTTGCCCGGCCGGGAGAAGTGAGCGCCGAAGGTTCCGGCCGCCGACCGGAGAAAGCGGTGGTCGTCGGTGTTCTTGAAGTCGAACTGGTAGGTCTGGTGGTCACAGTACTGGGCGGCGACCTCCGTCTGGACCTCGTCCAGGTCCATCGCCTCGAACTGCAGCCAGACCATGGTGCCCGTCGTGTCCTGTGTGAGTACCTGGTCGATTTCGATGCCGATCTCTTCGCCGGTCTCGAGTGTCCCCTCTACGAGGTGGTCCTCGAGTATCTTTTCCGTTACCGTGTGTCCCATAGCGTAGGTGAATCCGCCGGCCGAAGTCATAAATCCAGCGTGTTCGTTCGGGCTAGTTCGGCGGGCG
>LKNG01000046.1 GCA_001564115.1 Natrialbaceae archaeon Tc-Br11_E2g8
CAACGTGTCGACGGACGGATCGTGGACCGGGGCCGGCACCCCTGTCGGCCATCCGAACCGAAACGCTTTGTGAACCCACTCGTATCCCGCGAACCGAAACGCTTTGTGAACCCCCGTATCCCGCGAACCGAAACGCTTTGTGAATCTACCCGTATCTCGGTGCCATGGAACGGGATACGCCGGCCAATCGGTCGGATAACGTTCGACTGATCGGGCGTGCCGTCGAAGACGACGACTGGATCGAAGGGTTCCTAGAGGAGATGCCGATGGGCGTCGTCGGCCTCGTGGACGGTGGATCGCCGTACCTCGTGAATCAGCTGTTCGTCTACGATCCCGACGAACGGGCCGTGTTCCTCCACGGAGCAGCGACGGGTCGGACGCGGAGCGTCGTCGAAGGCGACGGAACCGCCGAGGCGTGTCTGACGGTGAGCCGGATGGGTGACCTCATCCCCGCGCAGATGCCGGTCGACTTCGACGTCGAGTACGAGAGCGTCGTCGTCTTCGGTGAGATCTCCCTCGTCGACGGAGCCGCCGACAAGCGCCGAGCGCTCGAATCGATCATGAGGAAGTTTGCGCCCCAGCTCAGCGCCGGCGACGACTATGACCCCATCGCCGACGAGTCGATCGAGCGAACGTCGGTGTACAGAATCGACGTCGAAGGCTGGAGCGCGAAGCGAAACGACATGCCGGACGACGAGACGACCTACGACTACTGGTCGGTCCGGAACGACGGGGGAGAGTGATACTGTTGGCTGTAACTGTACCAAGATTCTCGCCGTCCCGATGCGGCGAGAATCTTGAAAGACGTACAGCCGAGAGTATGAGCTGTCCGGCCGTCGAGGGGCCCCGACCGTCCGGAGAGGTCCACGGGACAGTAGCCCGGACGGGACAGTATTCGCCGTGACGGGACAGTTTATTATCCCTGGCCGTCCTCGGCTCCGTGGATGAGCGACGACGGCCCCCTGTGTGAGACGTGTGGTGACCCCTTAGAGGGGGTCGACGGTCGGCTCGTCGTCCCGTCGATAGAGGGCGAAACGGCGGTCCTCCGGGAGTTCTGTGGGAAGGAGTGTCTCCCGGAGGATCGGCGGTAGCCCCTCCGGGGGGTCACCTCGAGCCCAGCGGTCGTCCCGAGGGGTCACCTCGAGGCCGACTATGGGTCGACCTCGACGACGAGCCCGTCCTCGCGGATACGAACGATCACCAGTCGCGTGTCGCCGTCGACGTCGACCTCGATCTCGTCGACCGCTCCCTCGTCGACGTCCGCGTCCTCGACGTCGGCGCCGGCTTCCCCCCTGAATAGCGTCACCCGCAGGCGCTGCTCGCGTGGATCCATACTCGGCGCCGTGATGCTCTCGTCGGGGACGACCGCGTACGCCTGGTCGTAGCTCTCCCGGCCGGTCTCGGGCTCGTGAGCCTCGAGCAGGATGTTGTAGTAGCGGTCGACCTCGCTGTGGATCTCGATGGGGATCGGGCTCTCGAAGCCGACCTCGAACGGGAACCCACCCTCGTCGTCGAGACAGCCGGCGAGCCCGGCCGCGGCGAGGGGTACGGCTCCACGCAGGACGGTGCGGCGGTTCACGCTCCGGTGTCGGGGTCGGAGCCCTCTATAGTTGTCGGGCTCAGATCCGGCCGACGTTCTCGACCTGGACGCTCTCTACGTCTTCGACGCCCGAGAAGCGCTCCTCGACGGTCTCGGTGCCGCCGGCGTCGTCGGGGACGATCACCGTCGGGTAGAGGGCGGTGAGCCCGAACGCGACCTCCTCGCGCTCGACGCCGTTTATCTTCGCTCCCTCCGGAAGCGACGCCTCGAGACGCTCCTGGAGCGCGTCGAGGTCGACCTCCGGGCTGTTCGGCATGACCTTGATCTTGGCTGCGACTTTTCCCATGGGTTACGGTCCGGTGAATCCGCAGTCGGGACACTCATAGAGGTTGCTCTGCTTTCGACACTTCGCACAGCGGTAGATGCGACGGCCACACTCCGGGCAGTCGAACGCGGCGGCGTTCGTCCCCGCGATGTTGATCCCACAGGAGACACAGGATCTGGGCCGTCGGTCGTCCGTCGTACTCATACCCGCCTTTCCGGGCCGGCGGTTTTAACCGTTGTCGTTTCAGTCCCGTGGCTGCCACCGCCGGCTGCCACGGTCGGTGACGACGTAGAGCCCCTCGTCGGTCAGCGCACACCGCGGGCCCCCGGTGGCGTCGGCGTCGTACACCTCGATCCCGTCGCCGTCTACGGGATCGATCCGGTGGACCTCGCCGTTGGTCAGGGGGACGAACAGCGTCTCCCCCACGACGGGACCGGTCACCTCGTCGCTGACCGGGATCGCGGGGAGGGTGTACCGCCACAGCTCCTCGCCGTCGGCGGCGTCGAAGGCGACGAGCTCCTCGTTGGCCACGTCGACGTAGAGTCGGTCGTCGTCGATCACGGGTCGGTGCATCGTCGTCCCGACGCCGTCGACGGGCTCCCGCCAGACGATCGAGCCGCCGGCGGCGTCGATCGCGAGCAGCTCCGCGTTCCCGTTGTCCGCCCCGTAGAGGACCCCGTCGGCCGCGGCGAACGCCCGGAGGCGGACGTCCTCGTTTCGCCACAGCTCCGTGCCGCTCTCGCGGTCGAACGCCCGGGGCGAGCCAACCGACGTGCCCGCGAGGACACAGACGGCCGCCTCGGTGAGGACGAGCGAGCCGAACGCGACCGGCTCTTCGGGCGGCGCTATCTCCCAGACCCGTTCGCCCGTCGCGACGTCGACGCCGACGACGTCGCCGCCTTCCGGGTCCATCTGTACGGGGTCGACCGAGCCGGCGCCGAAGTAGGCGATCCCCTCGTCCACGACGACGTTCGTCCGGGGACCGTCGCCGTCGGCGACCTCGACCGGCTCCCAGGCCCGGTCGCCGGTCTCCCGGTCGAACCCGTAGAGGTCGCCGCCCGAGGGGACGAGTACCGTCTCGTCGACGGCGAGGTGGGCGTCGGGACGGAGCTCGCGCTCCCAGCGGACCGTCCAGTCGGTCGGCTCCATCGCACCGATACCCGAGCCCGTGGCGTTCCGGCCGACGAGCAGGTCGCCGTCGACGGCGGGCATCGTCGTCGGCCGGAACTCGCCGCCGGGTGGGTCGTACTCGTCGGCCTCGAGTTCCTCGCCGAGATCGACCGGCACGTAGCCGGAGCCGCCGGGCTCGGCGCCGTCCATCGGCCAGCCGACCGATCCGTCGGCTCCGGCATCGCTGTCGGCGTCGTCCGTGTCGTCGCCGTCCCCGTCGCCGTCGTCCGTCCCATCGCGATCGTCCGTCCCGTCGTCGGCCCCGTCGCCGTTCCCGCCCGTACAGCCGGCGAGCGCGAGCAGTGCCGTCGTTCCGATACCCCCGAGCAACCGTCGTCTCCCACTGGATCGCCGTTTCCGCATGCGGTTTCGTTCGGTGTCACGGGTTTAATCGTGTCGAAAGGCGAACCTTTCGTGACTGGGACGTCGATGGACCGACTCGACGGACCGACTCGTCTCGACAGGACGATCGCGGACCGACTCGCCTGGGTGGGATCCTCGACGGAGTCACTCGCCTCGGTGGGGTCCTCGACGGAGTCACTCGCCTCGGTGGGGTCCTCGACGGAGCTACTCGTGGGCCGACTTTCCGAGCAGCTCCTCGCGGTGTTCGTCGAGCAGCGGCGCCCGGCCCCGTGGTCCGGTGGGCGTCCCGGTCATCTTGATCGGGCAGCCGGCGATCTCGACTCGCCGATCGGCGCCGGGCTGGTCGACCGGGACGATCATCTCCCGGGCGTGGACGTGTGGGTCGGCGAAGACGTCCTCGGTGTTCTGGACCGGCGCGGCGGGCACCCGTCCCTCGAGGCGGGCACAGATCCCGTCGGCCGTCCGTTCGCGGGTCCAGTCGGCGATCTCCGCGCGGAGGCGCTCGCGGGCGGCCAGTCGGCTCTCGGGGTCGGGGTAGTCGGCGGCGAGGTCGGGTCGATCCATCGTCTCACAGAGGGCCCGCCAGTGGTTGGTGCCGAAGCCGGCGATCACGACGTGGCCGTCGGCGGCCTCGAAGGCGTCGAAAGGAAACAGCGTCGGGTGGGAGTTGCCCTGCCGGGTCGGGGGTTCGCCCGTGTAGGAGTGCTGGTAGATCGTCCGCTCGGCGAGGCTCACCATCGCGTCGTACATGGCGGTGTCGACGTACTGGCCCTCGCCGGTACGTTCGCGGTGGTAGAGCGCGCCGAGGATGGCGACGCAGTTGAGCGTGGCCGTAAAGAGGTCGCCGATGCCGGGGCCGGCTTTCGTCGGCGGTCCGTCGGGGTGGCCCGTGATCTCCATCACCCCGCCGAGCGCCTGGGCGATGAGGTCGTAGGAGGGCTGGCCCTGTCTGTCGGTCTCGCCGGTCCGGGGGTCGCCAAACCCCCGGATCGAGGAGTAGATCAGCTCCGGATTCCGCTCGCGGAGCGTCTCGTAGCCGAGGTCGAACCCTTCCATCGTCCCCGCGCGGTAGTTCTCGACGACGACGTCCGCACCTTCGACGAGCGAGAGGAAGTCCGCGCGGTCACCGTCGTCGCCGAGGTCGAGTTCGAGGCTCCGTTTCCCGCGGTTGACGCTCTGGAAGTACCCCCCGTAGGGTTCGGTCGCGGGATCCTCGGCGAACGGCGGGTTCGGCCGGATCAGGTCGCCGCCGGGGCGTTCGACTTTCACGACGTCGGCGCCCATGTCCGCGAGCAGCATCGTACAGTACGGTCCGGCGAGCACCTGCGTCAGATCGAGGACGCGAAGCGACGAGAGCGCACCCATGTACGGCCACCGTTTCCCGGACGCGGCAAAACCTTTACTATAGATCATGAAGGTGTTCACACCCCTCAAACCCATCCTCGAAGGACGTTTAAGGAGTATTATCATGAACGACCATTACCTTTATTGCGGCCCGTCCCATGCTCCCTGCTACAATGCCCAAGACGGTGGTTCTCGGCGTGATCGGCTCCGACGCACACGTCGTCGGTATCACGATCCTCGAGCAGGCGTTCAGTGCGGCCGGTTTCGACGTCGTCAACCTCGGCGTGCAGACCTCCCAGGAGGAGTTCGCCGAGGCCGCGGTAGCCCACGACGCCGAGGCCGTACTGGTCTCCTCGCTCTACGGTCACGCCGAACAGGACTGCCGGGGCTTTCACGACGTCCTCGCGGCACACGGCGTCGACGCCGTCACCTACATCGGCGGCAACCTCGCGGTCGGTCAAGACGAGTTCGCCCGGACCCGCGAGACGTTCGAGGCGATGGGCTTCGACCGGGTGTTCGACTCCGAGACCGACCCCACCGAGGCGATCGCCGCCCTAGAGCGGGACCTTCGGATCGCGACGGTCGAGCCCGAACGCGCGACGGTGAGGAGCTGATCGGATGCTCGCGGACGAGCCCATCCCCTCCGAGGAGCTACGGCGCATCGACGCGGAGATCAGAGCCGAGTGGCCGACCGGCGACGCGGTCGACTTCGAGGAGGCGATCGCCTACCACGGGGAGCTCCCCCCGGAGAAACGGTTCGCGGAGGTCCTCGAGTCGGCCGACCGGCCGCTGCTCCAGCCCCGGGCGGGGGTCCCCCGCCTGCGCGAGCAGATCGAGCTCCTCGAGTATCTCCACGGCGAGGGCGAGGCGGACCTCCTGCCGACGACGATCGACTCGTACACACGGGACAACGAGTACGGCAAGGCACGGACGGGTCTGGAGGAGGCCCGCGAGACCGGAGAGGACACCCTCAACGGCTTCCCGGCGGTCAACCACGGCGTCGAGGGCTGTCGGGAGCTGATCGAGGCGGTCGACGCCCCGATCGAGGTTCGCCACGGCACCCCCGACGCCCGGCTTTTGGCGGCGATCACGTTCGCCGGCGGCTTCCGGAGCTTCGAGGGCGGGCCGATCTCTTATAACATCCCGTACACGAAAGAACACGACCTCGCGGAGACGATCGAACACTGGCAGTTCGTCGACCGGCTGGCCGGCGCGTACACCGACCGTGGCGTGCGGATCAACCGCGAGCCCTTCGGCCCGCTCACGGGGACGCTCGTCCCCCCGTCGATCGCCATCGCGATCGGGATCGTCGAGGGGCTGCTCGCGGCCACCCAGGGGGTCCGCTCGATCACCCTCGGCTACGGCCAGGTCGGCAACGTCGTCCAGGACGTCGCCGCCCTGCGGGCCCTGCGGAGCCTCGGCGAGGAGTACCTGCCCGCGGAGGTGACCCTGACGACGGTCTTTCACGAGTGGATGGGTGGGTTCCCGCCCGACGAGGCCCGGGCCAACGGCGTCATCTCCCTCGGCGGGATGACCGCCGCCATCGCCGCTCCGGACAAGGTGATCACCAAATCGCCCCAGGAGTTCCGGGGCGTGCCGACGAAGGAGGCGAACGCCGCCGGCCTCCGGACGACCCGACAGGTGATCGACATGGCGATCGAACAGCGGATCGAGATCGACGGAATCCCGGAGGAACGGGCCCTGATCGAACGCGAGAGCCGCTGTCTGCTCGACGCGATCTTCGATCACGGCGACGGCGACGTCGCCCGCGGGGTCGTCCGGGCGTTCGAGTCCGGAGCGCTCGACGTCCCGTTCGCTCCCAGCGACAGCGCGCGGGCGGCGATCCTCCCCGCGCGGGACGACGACGGCCGGGTGCGGCTCTTCGAGTTCGGCGAGCTCGCGATGGACCAGGAGATACGGGAGATCCACGCCGCGCGGCTCTCGAAGCGCGCGGAGACCGAGGGCCGCGAGCAGTCGTTCCGGATGGTCGCCGACGACGTTGACGCGATCAGCGACGGCCGGCTGATCGGCCGTCCCGGCGGCGCTATCGGGGGTGTCGGCCGTGCGGATTGAGGCCGTCCACGCCACGCCCGGCGTCGCCGGCTTCTTCTTCGACGACCAGCGGGCGATAAAGCGGGGCGCGAGCGAGGACGGGGTCGCCTACGAGGGCGAGCCGGTGACCGACGGCTTCGAGTCGGTCCGTCAGGCCGGCGAGGCGTTGCTCGTCGAGGTCGAGCTCTCCGACGGCACGGTCGTCCACGGGGACTGTGCCGCGGTCCAGTACTCCGGGGCCGGCGGCCGCGACCCGCTCTTTCGGGCCGCCGAGTACGCCCCCGTCGTCGAGGGGCCGGTCGCGGAGGCGCTCGTCGGCCGGGAGGCCGCCGACTTCCTCGGGAACGCCGACCTGTTGGCGGAGCTGCCGGCCGACGCTCCCTCCGGGGACGGCGACCGTCTCAACACTTCCGGGGACGGCGACCGTCTCAACACTTCCGCGGACGGCGACCGTCTCCACACCGCGATCCGCTATGGGCTCTCCCAGGCGCTGCTCGCGGCGGCCGCCGGGGCCGAGCGGACGACGATGACCGACGTCCTCGCCGACGCCCTCGACACCGAGCCCGCGACCGAGCCCGTCCCCGTCTTCGGCCAGAGCGGCGACGACCGCCACCGCAACGCCGAGAAGATGATGCTCAAGGGCGTCCCCGTGCTCCCCCACGGGCTGATCAACAGCGAGGCGAAGATCGGTTCCGACGGCTCGACGCTCCGGGAGTACGTCGCCTGGCTCCGGGAGCGGTCGGCGGAGCTGGGACCCGAGGGCTACTCGCCGCGCTTGCACGTCGACGTCTACGGGATGATCGGGGAGCTCTTCGGTGGCCCCTACGACCGCCCCGAGGTCGTCGACTACGTCGCGTCCCTGGCAGAGGCCGCCGGCGAGCTCCCGCTCCAGATCGAGGGGCCGATGGACGCCGGCAACCGCGAGGGCCAGATCACGGCGATGTGTGAACTCCGGGAGGGACTCGCCGACGCCGGCGTCGGTGTCGACCTCGTCGCCGACGAGTGGTGTAACACGTTGGCGGACGTGCGGGCGTTCGTCGATGCCGGCGCGGCGGACGTGGTGCAGGTGAAGACGCCGGATCTGGGGGGGATCCAGCACAGCGCGCGGGCCGTCCGCTACTGTGCGGGGACGGACACCCGCGCGTACCTCGGGGGGACCTGTAACGAGACGGAGACCTCCGCGCGGGCGTGTGCCCACGTCGCGCTCGCGACCGACGCCGCCCAGCTGCTCGCGAAACCCGGGATGGGGTTCGACGAGGGCTATATGATCGTCGAAAACGAGATGCGACGGACGGTCGCCCGCCGGCGACGGGCGGCCGGCGTCGGGAGTAAAGTACCCTCGGCGAGGAGGTGATCGCATGGAGTGGACCGACCCCGAGACGTTCGGGCGGGCGCTAGAGCGTGCGAAGACCCGCGAGAAGGGCAGCTACTTCGAGTCGTTCTCCGAGGGGCAGCTGATCGACCACGAGCCGGGGCTGGCGCTCTCCGCCAGCGGCAACGAGGCCTGGATGGGCCAGACGCTGAACCACGATCCGGCCTACTGGCGGGCCGACGCCGCCCGCGAGCGCGGGTTCGCGGAGCCGCCGATCCACCCCGACTACCTGCTGGCCGCCACCCTCGGGATCACCGTCGAGGATTTAAGCGAGAAAGGCGGCTACTTCCTCGGTCGCACCGACGTCCGGTACCCCGCCGGGCCGGTCTACCCGGGCATCGAGCTCCGCGTCGAGAGCGAGGTCGTGAGCACGGCGACCTCGAACTCCCGGCCCGAGTACGGCATCGTCACCTGGCGGACCCGCGGCATCGACGCCGACGCCGACGAGGTCGTCTGTACCTACGAGCGGACGAACATGATCCCCCGCAGGGAGTCAGTGGAGACCGACGGCGGGGAGCGAGGGGCCGACAGTGGCGAGGGTCGGACCGACGGCGGCGGAGGGGGTCGGACCGACGGCGGCGGAGGGGGTCGGACCGACGGCGGCGGAGGGGGTCGAACCGACGGTGGCGGTGGCGAGGGTCGGACCGACGGCGGCGACGTCGACGGCGAGAGGCTCCCCGCGGAGCTTCTCGTCCCCGAGGGCGACCGCTTCGAGGACTTCCAGGAGGCCATAGAGGCCGCGGCGGGCCAGGACGCCGCGGTCGCCTACCGCCACGAGCGCGGGCGGACCCAGGACGCCGTCACCGTCGCCGCGCTCCCGCTCTCGACGCTGAACACGGCCAAACAACACCACAACGCCGACGTCATGGCCGACTCGCCGTCGAGCGGGATCGTCACCTACGGCGACGTCACCCGGTCGACCGCGCTCGGCCACGCCCGCTCGGACGAGGCGACCCACCGCGAGGTCGGCGTCGACGACGAGCGCTTTCACACGTTCGTCACCCCCGGGGACACGATCTACGCGTTCACCCGCGTGCTGGCCGCCGGCGCCGACGTCGACGGGGTCGAGGGCAACGAGGACGTCGGCCCCGTCCGGTTCGAACACGTCGCGTTCAACCAGCGCGAGGAGCCGGTCTACTCCGGCACCCGGACCGCGCTGATCCGGAGACGCGGCCGGTAGTCGACGAGCGCGGCCGGTAGTCGGCCGACTGTGCCGATCGAGCGGCCAGCTGCCGGCCGCGCGTCGAGACGGTCGTCGCCGTTATCGCGCGTCGAGACGGTCGTCGCCGTTATCGCCCGTCGTCGACGACGACGAGCCGGAGGTCCATCAGGTTCGTCGACGGCCCGTCGAGCCGGACGGCGTCCCCGAGCGCCTCGAGCAGCGAGGTGGCGTCGTTCTCCTCGAGGGCCGCCGGGATGTCGAGTCCACACTCTCGACACCGGCCCGCCGTCGAGCCGTCGACGACTGCGCCGGCGACGTCGGTCGGGCCGTCGGTTCCGTCGGTGTCGAGGAAGGCGCCGACGACGCCGTCGAGCCCGTCTACCGTCCGGGCGAAGCCGAGTGCCGTCTCCTGGTTCGGGCCGCCGACGCCGTCCCCGGTGACGGTCACCGTCGTCTCGCCGCCGGAGACGAGCACGCAGGGTGGCTCCGCGGGACGGCCCCGCTCGCGAGCCTCCCGGGCGATCCCGCCGTGGACGACGCCGACCTCGCGGCTCTCGCCTTCGATGGTCGTCGAGAGCACGAGCGGCCGGTAGCCCCGTTCGGCGGCGGCGTCGGCCGCGGCCGAACAGAGCGTCGCCGCGGTCGCCAGGACGACGTTGTGGATGTCCGCGTCGAGGCGCGTCGGCGTCTCCGGGAGCTCCCCGCGGACGCCGGCGGCGAGACGGTCGGCGACCGACTCCGGGACGGCGTCGGCGAGCCCGTGGCGGTCGAGCGCCGCCGTCGCCGTCCCGTAGGTCGTCGGATCGGGCACCGTCGGCCCCCAGGGCTCCCCGGCGACCTCGTCGACGACGATCAGCCCGACGGTCCGTGCCGGCTCGATCTCGCGAACCAGCCGGCCGCCTTTGATCCGCGAGAGGTGTTTCCGGACGGCGTTTAGCTCCTCGACCGGCGCGCCGGCGGCCAGGAGCGCCTCCGTCGTCGCCGCGAGCTCTTCGAGTGAGACGCCCTCCGGCGCCGCGAGCAGGGCTGACGTCCCGCCCGTGATCGGGACGATCACCAGATCGGCCGGCCCGGCCTCGCGGGCCAGTTCGAGGACGGCCGCCGCCGCCGCCCGGCTCGCCGCCGTCGGAACCGGATGGTCGGCCTCGAGTACCGTCAGCTCCGGACGGTCGGTCCCGGACGCGGGGCCCTCCGGTGGCTCCGACCCCGTGGAGGCCTGGTCACCGCGGGTGCGTTCGGCGCCGTCGTGGCCACCCCGCTTCTCGACGGCGAGCGCCCGCGTGACCGTCCCCCCGAGACGGTCGAGGACGCCCTCGACGAGCGCCACGGAGCCTTTCCCGCTCCCGAGGACGTAGACGTCCTCGACCGTCGAGAGGTCGTACCGGCGATCGCCGACGATCACCTCCTCGCCGCGGCGACACAGGACGCCCTCGAGGAGCCGTTCCGGACGGACGGCCCGGAGCGTCGACTCGACGATACCCAGAGCGTCCCGGCGGAGGACGGCCTCGGTCCCGGTCGCGAGCCGCTCCCCGTCGACGATCGTCGGATCGTTCCCCCCGGTCGGCCGGTCGTCGTCTTCGATCATTCGAACGCTCTCTCGCTCGCGGGGGAGGGAGAAGAAACCCCCGGCGTCCCGGTCGACAGCGGCGTGTCGTGGGGCCGACGACGTGTCGGGAGCCGGCGGTGACGTGTCGTGGGGTCGACGACGACGTGTCGTGAGGGTCGACGACGACGTGTCGTCGGATCGTCGGGGACGTGTCGTCGGATCGTCGGGGACGTGTCGGGAGCCGTCGGGGACCCGCCAGAGTGATTACCGGCCGGACCCTCACGTCGACCGATGATACTCGTCCTCGATCTCGAGGTCCGGCCCGACTACCGCTATCTCGGCCCGGAGATCGATCGACTGTTGCCCGCTGAGACGGCGTATCGCGTCTTCGTCGACGATCCGACCCTCCCCGACGTCGGCGCCTACGACGGGATCGTCCTCAGTGGCTCCACCGCGAGCGTCTACGACGACGAACACGCCGAGTGGATCGAGCCTGCAGCCGAGCTCGTCCGCCGGTGTCGGGACGAGGGGGTGCCCCTGCTCGGGATCTGTTTCGGCCACCAGCTCGTCCACGAGGCCCTCGGCGGCCGCGTCGAGGCCGACCGCCGGCGGGCGACGTTCGTCGAGATGGAAACCGTCGCCGACGACGACGCCCTCGCCGGCGTCGACTCGACCGTTCCCGTCCTCCACGCCGACCTCGTCGTCGAGCCCGGCGAGGGCCTCGAGACGACCGCGCGGACGGCCTACAGCGAGCACTTCTGTAGCCGCCACGCCGACGCCCCGATCCGGACCGTCCAGTACCACCCGGAGTTCACCGAGCGGGTCGCCGACCGGCCGAGCGACTGGGAGCCGGGCGACCGGACGTTCGCCGACTCGACCGCCCGACGGACCCTCGAGAACTTCGCCCGACTGTGTGCCGGGGAGCGTCCCGTCGCGACGACCGAGGACTGAGCGGCCTCCGTTCCGAAGGCGACGACCGAGCGGCCTCCGTTCCGAAGGCGACGACCGAGCGGCCTCCGTTCCGAAGGCGACGACCGAGCGGCCTCCGTTCCGAAGGCGAAACGTTATTTGGGCGATCACGAGAACGGTAACCGATGACAGACGGCGACGGACGGGGGAAGTACGACCACGCGCGTCCCCTCCGCGAGATGACTCCCGAGAGCGAACGGTTCCACGAGCGAGCGCGGGCGGTGACACCCCTCGGGGTGGAGTCGAACGTCAGGGCCTTCGACCCCTACCCCTTCTACGTCGACCGGGCGGAGGGGTCGTACGTCCGAGATATAGACGACAACGAGTACCTCGACTTCCTGCTCGCGCTCGGCCCGATCGTCCTCGGCCACGGCCACCCGGCGGTCCGGGAGGCGGTGAAAGCCCAGGTTGACCGGTGTGATCTGACCGCGACCCCGAACCCGGTCGCGATCGAGTACATGGAGACGGTCGCGGAGATGATCCCGAGCGTCGAGCAGGTCCGGCTCGCGAACAGCGGCAGCGAGGCGACGATGCACGCGATCCGGGTCGCCCGCTCGTACACCGGCAAGGAGAAGATCGCCAAACCCGAGGGCGGCTACGCCGGCGCCCACGACTACGCCCTCCAGAGCGTCTACGCCGACGAGGCGGCGCTCGGACCGGCCGACCGGCCCAACACCGTCCCCTACGGCACCGGCATCCCCGACGCCGTCACGGAGACCGTCGTCGCGATCCCGTTCAACGACCGGGCGGGCACCGAGGCGGTCCTCCGGGAGCACGCCGACGAGCTCGCGGCCGTCATCATCGAGCCGGTGATGTGTTCGGCCGGCTGCCTGAAAGCCCGGGAGGGCTACCACGAGTTCCTCCGGGAGCTGACCGCGGAGCTCGGCGTGGTGTTGATCTGGGACGAGGTGATGACCGGCTTCCGGCTCGGCCCCGCGGGCGCTCAGGGCCGGTTCGGGATCGAACCCGACATGACCACCTTCGCGAAGGTCGCCGGCGGGGGCTACCAGCTCGCGGGCTTTGGCGGCCCCGCGGAGATCATGCGCGAGATCGAGCCGCCCGAAGCGGAGGGCCGGGAGTCCTGGGAGGCGAGTGCCTACCACGGCGGCACCTACAACGGCCACCCGGTCTCGTGTGCGGCCGGGCTCGCGACCCTCGAGATCCTCCAGGAGCGGGACGTCTACGAGCACATCGACCGGCTGGGCGAGCGGCTGTTCACGGGGCTCCAGGAGGTCGCCGACGACGTCGGCGTGCCCGCGACCGTCGAACACGTCGGCTCGCTGGGACAGGTGTACATGACCGACGCGGAGATCCACCGCTACCGGGACACCTGGGCGTCGAACACCGACCGCTTTGCCGACTGGTGGCGCGAGGCTGCCGCCGGCGGGGCGCTCTTTGGCAACCCCATCCAGAGCGAGCGGTTTTTCACCACGTACAGCCACACCGACGAGCAGATAGACCGCGCACTCGAGATCGCCGAGGACGCCTTCAGGGCGGTCGACCACCCGTACGAATGATCGGTGATGAACATCCCGGACGGACGGTCGGTGAGGGACAACTCCGACGAGTGGGCGACCGCCGTGACGCCGGCCGACCGGGGGTGGAGGCGTGAGCGAGCGCGTCGCGATCGTCGGCGGCGGCGTCGCCGGCTGTGCCGTCGCCCGCGAGCTCGCGCCCGCGTTCGAGGTCGAGCTCTTCGAGGCGGGCCAGCTCGCGAGCGGGGCGACCGCGCTCGCCGCCGGCGAGGTCACCATGCTCTCGAGTTACCCGGACGAGCCGGCGATCGGCCGCCACGCCCTCGAGTTCTTCCGGGCGTACGACGGCACCGGCGAGTTCGCGTTCACCGAGCTGCCGAGCGTCGGCGTCGTCACCCCCGACCGCGAGGCGGAGAAACGCCGCTACGCCGACCGGCTCGCCGCCGACGGCCTCCCCGTCCGGTATCTCGACCGCGAGGCGGCCGCGGAGAGCTACCCCACCTTCGACCTCTCCGGGCTCGCCGGGCTCGTCGAGTTCGACGGGACGGGCTTTCTGGACCCGTACACGTTCGCGATCACCCTCGCCGAGGAGGCGACCGACCGCGGCGCGACCGTCCACACGAAGACGCCGGTCGCCGACCTCCGGGTCGAAGACGGCGCGGTCGTCGGCCTCGATCTCGAGGCGGGGTCGGTCGACGCCGACCACGTCGTCGTCGCCGCCGGCTGGCACAGCCGGGCGCTGCTCGCCGACCACGTCGAGATCCCGATCCGACCGTACCGCACCCAGTGTATCGTGCTCCGGCCCGAGACGCCCCTGCCCGGGAGCTTCCCGATGGGGTGGTATCCCGGCGAGCACGTCTACTTCCGGCCGGAGCACAACGGCGACCTGCTCGTCGGCGGCTGGTCGTTCGCCGAGGACGATCCGGAGGGGGCAAGCGGCGACGCCGACGAGGCGTTCCGCCAGCACGTCGCCGAGCTCGTCCCGACGTTCCTCGGGGGGCTCGACGGGGCCGGCTACGTCGACGGCTGGGCGGGGATCGACGCCGCCTCGCCGGACACCCGGCCGATCGTCGACGCACCCTCCGACGCCCCGGAGGGGCTGCTCGTCGCCACCGGCTTCAACGGCCGCGGGGTGATGACCGCCCCGGTCACGGCGACGACCGTCCGCTCGCTGCTCACCGGCGAGCCCGCGCCGTTTCCCACCGAGCCGTTCGCGATCGACCGGTTCGAGAGCCGTTCGGACGAGTTCGAGTTCGTCAGCATCAGCGCCGGCGAGTGAGCGGGGTGGACGTCTTGACCGACTCCCGCCGGCACGGGTGGCGGTCGGACGACGCCGTCGACGCGCGAACCAGATCACTCATCCGTCCGGGCGTCGACGACCGATCATGGACCGAAACGTCGGTTCGCTCGATCGTACCGCCAGGATTGCCGTCGGTGCCGTCCTCGTCGCCGTCGGCGCGCTCGCGCTCGCCGCGGTCGTCCCCGCGGGGTCGGTCCCTGGAGCCATCGCCCTCGTCGCCGGCGTCGTCGCCCTCTCGACCGGTGCGCTCCGGAGCTGTCCGGTCTACCGGCTCCTCGGCGTCGACAGCTGCGGCCGTCGGTGATCGGCCGGCGGATCGAACCCCGTCGGCGGCCGGCGGGC
>LKNG01000047.1 GCA_001564115.1 Natrialbaceae archaeon Tc-Br11_E2g8
CGCGTCGAGCAACTCGAGTCGACGGTCGCCGAGCTCGAGTCGACGGTCGAAGGGCTCACCGAGGAGCTCGTCGAGACGAAAGAGCGGGTGCGCGTACTCGAAGCCGAACTGGACGCCGACGTCCCGACCCGGGTTCCGGAGCGCCGCGGAGGTAGCACAGAGGAGAGTCTCGGGGAGAGCCCGGAGGCCGACCCCGACGAGGTCGCCGCCGCGGCCGTCGACGCCGAAGAGGAGGAGAAAGCGGAAGGTTCAGGTGCCGACGACATCATCGTCGCGTAACTCGAAGCCGGCCCGACCCGAGACGGCGGCGAGACCGAGACAATGCACATAAAAGCGCTCGTCCTGGACGGCTTCAAGAGCTTCGGTCGGAAGACGAAGATACCCCTCTACGAGGATTTTACGGTCGTCACGGGACCGAACGGATCGGGCAAATCGAACATCATCGACGCCGTCCTGTTCGCTCTCGGGCTCGCACGGACACGCGGGATCCGCGCGGAGAAGCTCACCGACCTCATCTACAACCCCGGACACGAGGACGGCGAGCGGGTCGAAGGTCCCCGGGAGGCCTCCGTCGAGGTCGTCCTCGACAACGCCGACGGACGGCTGAGCCGCTCCCAGGTCGCGACCGCCGCCGGCACCGACGACGTCGGCGACGTCGAGGAGATCCGCGTCCGCCGGCGGGTCAAACGAACCGAGGAGAACTACTACTCCTATTACTACCTGAACGGCCGCTCGGTCAACCTCTCTGACATCCAGGACCTGCTCGCGGCCGCCGGCGTGGCGCCGGAGGGGTACAACGTCGTCATGCAAGGCGACGTCACCGAGATCATCAACATGACGGCGTACGAACGCCGGAAGATCCTCGACGAGATCGCCGGCGTCGCCGAGTTCGACGCCAAAAAGGAAGACGCGTTCGAGGAGCTCGAAGCCGTCCAGGAGCGCATCGACGAGGCCGAGTTGCGGATCGAGGAGAAACGGTCGCGACTCGACCGTCTCGAGGACGAACGCCAGGCCGCTTTGCGCTACCGACGGCTCCGCCGGGAGAAAGCGGAGTACGAGGGGTATCTCAAAGCCAGCGAACTCGCGGAGAAAGTCGACGAGCTCGAGGAGCTGGAGGCCGAACTCGAGGAGCTGGAAAGTACCCTCGAGAGGCGCCAGCGCGAGCTCGACGAACGCCAGGGTCGGGTGGTCCGTCTCGAGGAGGACCTGGCGGACCTAAACGCCGAGATCGAGCGGACGGGCGAGGACGAACAGCTCCGGGTCAAACGCGAGATCGAGGAGATCAAAGGCGAGATCGACCGTCTGGAGGGACGGATCGAGACCGCCAAGGAGGGAATCGAGGAGGCCGAGGCCGACCGCCGGGAGGCGTTCGTCGCGATCGATCGCAAGGGCGAGACCGTAGACGAACTCGAAGCCGAGATGCGGGAGGTCAAACTCGAGAAGGCCTCGATCAAAGCCGAGATCGAGGATCGCGAGGGGCGTCTCGCGGAGCTGGAGGCCGAACTCGAGGCGGTCGACACCGAGTACGACGAGCTGAAAGCCGAGCTCGCCGACCGGAAGTCGGCCCTCGAGACGGCGAAAGACGACCGAAACGAGCACCAGCGGGAGCAAGACCGGCTGCTCGATGAGGCCAGACGTCGGTCGAACGCGATCGAGGAGGCCGAGGCCGACCTCGAGGAGCGACGGGCCGAGCTATCGGCGCTCGAAGAGGAGCGTACGGACCTCGAACGCGAGTTCGAGAAGGCGAAACGAAATCGTGAGAACATCGCCGGCGTCGTCGAGGATCTGGCCGAGAAGCGAGGGGAGCTCGCCGATCGGCTGGACGAACTCGACGACGAGCTCCAGGCCAAACAGGCCGAGTACGCCGAGCTCGAGGCCAGAGCCGGCGAGAGCGGCGACTCCTCGTTCGGCCGGGCGGTGACGACGATCCTGAACGCGGGCTTCGAGGGCGTCCACGGCGCGGTCGCCCAGCTCGGCTCGGTCGGCGAGGAGTACGCCGTCGCCTGTGAGACCGCCGCCGGCGGACGGCTGGCGAACGTGGTCGTCGACGACGACGTCGTCGGCCAGCGGTGTATCGACCACCTCAAATCGCGCAACGCCGGCCGGGCGACCGTCCTCCCGATGACCGAGATGCGCGAGCGTCGGCTCCCGTCGGCGCCGTCCGGGGACGGCGTCGTCGGCTTCGCGTACGACCTCGTCGAGTTCGACGCCGCGTACGCGGGGGTGTTCTCGTACGTCCTCGGGGACACGCTGGTGGTCGAGGACTTAGAGACCGCCCGCTCGTATATGGGCGAGTACCGGATGGTCACCCTCGAGGGCGACCTCGTGGAAAAAAGCGGCGCGATGACCGGCGGCTCCCGGAAGGGGTCGCGGTACTCGTTCACCCGCGGAGGCAAAGGCCAGCTCGAGCGGGTCGCGAAGGCGATCACGGCCCTCCAGGACGATCGGGACTCCGTCCGCGAGGAGCTCCGCGAGCTCGAAGGACGTCTGGAGGACGCCCGGGACCGGCGGACCGACGCGGCCGACGCGGTCCGGTCGATCGAGGCCGAACTGGAGGGGCTAGACGAGCGCCGCGAGCGGATCGAAGCCGAGATCGACGAGCTGGAGGCCGATCTAGAGGACCTCGAAGCCGAGCGGGAGTCCGTCGACGAACGGATGAGCGAGGTCACGGCGGAGATCGAAGAGCGGACGGCCGAGATAGCGGATATCGAAGCCGAGATCGACGAGCTGGAAGCCGAACTCGCCGACTCGGAGATCCCGACGCTCACCGCCGAGATCGAGTCGGTCGAAGCCGAGATCGACGACCGGGAGGATCGACTCGAGGGCCTCGACGGCCGGCTCAACGAGCTCGGCCTCGAGAAGCGGTACGCCGAGGAGGCGATCGAGGAGCTCCACGACGAGATCGAGCGAGCCCAGAACCGCAAAGCAGAGCTCGAAGAGCGCATCGAGGGCTGTCGGGAGGAGATCGACCGCCACGAGGGACGGCTCGCTGAGAAACGCGAGGCCGTCGCCGAACTCGAAGCCGAGCTCGCGGAGCTCAAAGACGACCGCGAGGAGCTGAAAGCCGAGCTCGCGGAGGCACGGGAGCGTCGCGATACGGCACGAAACGGCGTCTCCGACGTCGAGGGCGAGCTGGAAGGGATTCGCGAACGCGCGGAGACCCTCGAGTGGGAGATCGAGGCCCTAGAGGAGGAGGTCGGCGAGTACGACCCCGAGGAGGTCCCGGATCACGACGTCGTCGTCGAGACGATCGAGCTGTTCGAGGCCGACATGGCGGCGCTGGAGCCGGTGAACATGCTCGCGATCGAGGAGTACGAGGAGGTCCGTTCGGAGCTCGAAGAGCTAGCGGACGGCAAGGCGACGTTGGTCGAGGAGGCCGACGGCATCCGCGAACGGATCGACCGCTACGATCGGCGCAAACGGGCGACGTTCATGGACGCCTACGAGGCGATCGACGCCCACTTCACGGAGATCTTCGAGGAGCTTTCGGCCGGGACCGGCGAGCTCCACCTCGAGGACGAAGCGGAGCCGTTCGAGGGCGGGCTGACGATGCGGGCCCAGCCCGGGGACAAGCCGATCCAGCGTCTCGACGCGATGTCCGGCGGGGAGAAGTCTCTGACCGCCCTCGCCTTCATTTTCGCCATCCAGCGGTACAACCCCGCACCGTTCTACGCCCTCGACGAGATCGACGCCTTCCTCGACGCGGCCAACGCCGAGCGGGTCGGTCGGATGGTCGACGACCTGGCCGGCGACGCCCAGTTCGTCGTCGTCTCCCACCGATCGGCGATGCTCGATCGCTCCGAGCGGGCGATCGGCGTCACGATGCAGGGAGACAACGTGAGCGCGGTGACTGGGATCGACCTGAGCGATCAGGGGGTGCCTGCGGATGACTGAGGACCTCCTCGACATCACCGGCCACGAGACGCGGGACCGGCCAGGCTCCACCGAAACGCAGGAGCGGTCGGAAATCACCGAAACGCGGAACAGGTCGGGTTCCGACCAGACGTCGGAGGTGGCCGAAAGCCCGGACGAGGACGTCGAGCCGGTCGAGTTGCTCGTCGGTCTCGCGAAAGACGGGGAGATCGACCCCTGGGATATCGACATCGTGGAGGTGACAGACCGGTTTCTGGACGCCCTGGAGGAGGGGGATCTGCGGGGCTCCGGCCGGGCGCTGTTCTACGCGAGCGTCCTGTTGCGGATGAAAGGCGACGAGCTGTTCGCGATCGACGAGCCGGCGGACGACGAGCCCGCCTGGGAAGCTCCGTTCGCCGAGCAGCCGGCTGAGCCGGGGTTCGACCCGGTCGCAGGCCTCGAAGCGGAGATGGAACGGCGCCTCGAACGAAAACACGTCCGCGGGAGCCCCGAGACCCTAGACGAGCTGGTACGGGAGCTTCGAGAGGCCGAACGGGGCTCGTGGTGGAAGTCCTCCCGGAGCTACGACACGAGCGACTCCCCGAAAGGATTCCGCCGGGGGACCCAGGAGCTGTCCTACCACGCGGCCGACGACCTCCGGATCGAGGACGAGCCGACCGCCGAGGACGTCACGGGGACGGCCCACGGCGAGGACATCGAACGCGTCATCGACGACGTCGAGAGTGCCCTCCAGGGCCAGTACGAACGGGGCCGCGAGGAGGTGCTGTTCGCCGAGATCGACGACGCCGGCGGCTCGCGGGTGATGAGCTACCTCGCCGTGCTCTTTCTCGCCCACCGTGGGCAGGTACGCCTCGAGCAGGACGAGCTGTTCGGCGATCTGTGGGTCAGGCGGGCGGTCCCGGAGGCGGAGGCGACCGAAGCGATCGCCGACTGACGCGAACTGATATCGGGAGTCGACGGCCGTCTAGCCGAGCTGTTCGTCGAGGATCAGCCGGGTTTTCGTGCTCACGACCTCCTCTTGCTCGCGGGCCTGGGTGATCAGCTCGTTGACCCCGGTGGTGTCGGCGGCGTCGACGACCAGCACGATGTCCTGTTCGCCCGAGACCATCCAGACGAAGTCGACCTCGGCCCACTCGGCCATCCGCTCGGATATTTCGGCGGTGTCGACGTCGACGGCGACGCCGATTTCGATCATCGCCTTGACGTTGCCCGTCCGCGTCGCGACGGTGAACCGCTCGATGACGCCCCGCTCGGTCATCCGCTCGACCCGGTTTCGGACCGTCCCCTCGCTCGTCCCCACCCGGTCGGCGATCTCCGTGTACGGGGTTCGGGCGTCCCGGCGGAGGATATCGAGGATCCGGCGGTCCAGCTCGTCCATCGAGATGCGTCCGTTCGCGGGGATCGCACTTCACCGTTACGAAATTCGTAACTGAGCTTCGAAGACAACACTTATGACCGGCGGGTCGGTACGTATCTCGTAATGACACCGGCCTACGTAGCGCTCGAGGGCGGTCACGTGATCGAAGGGCGTGGCCGCGCGCCGGGGACGGCCCGCGGCGAACTGGTTTTCACGACGGCGTACACCGGGTACGAGGAGAGTCTCACCGATCCATCGTACGAGGAGCAGGTACTCACGTTCTCGTATCCGCTCGTCGGCAACTACGGCGTCCGCGAGGAGCGATTCGAGTCCGACCGGATCCACCCCCGTGCGGTGCTGGCCAAGGAGCTGACCGACGAGGTCACGGCGTGGCTCACCGAAGAAGGCGTGCCCGCCGTCGATCACCTCGACACCCGCGAGGTCGTCACCGACGTCCGGGAGGGCGGCGCGATGCGGTGTGGGATCGCCGTCGGCGAGGACGTCACGCCGGAGGACGCCCTCGCCGAACTCGACGACTGCGTGCCGATGAGCGACCACCTCGACATCGGCGCTCGGGTCAGCGTCGCCGAGCCAGCCAGCTACAACACCGACGGCGACGGGCCGACCGTCGCCCTGATCGACTGTGGGGTCAAAGGCTCGATCGTCGACTCGCTGGTCGAGCGGGACGCCGTCGTCCACGTCCTCCCCCACGACGCGACCCGCGCGGACGTCGAGAGCGTAGGCGCCGACGTCCTGTTCGTCTCGAACGGTCCGGGCGACCCGGAGAACTACGGGGCTGCGATCGAGCTCGTCTCCGACTGCGTCGACGAGCTGCCCGTCGCCGGCATCTGTCTGGGCCAACAGATCGTCGCCCTCGCCCTCGGCGGGACGACCGAGAAGATGGCCTTCGGCCACCGCGGGGTCAACCAGCCGGTGATGGACCTAGAGACCGGCCGGGTCGTGATGACCACCCAGAACCACGGCTACACCGTCGCCGATCCGGGTCCGCGTCTCGAGGTCACCCAGCGCAACGTCAACGACGACACCCCGGAGGGCGTCGACGGTGTCGACTGCCCGGTGCTCACCCGCCAGTACCACCCCGAGGCCAACCCCGGTCCCCACGACACCCTCGAGTTCTTCGACGACGTGCTCGCGATGGCCGATCCCTCGACACAGACCGTTCCCGCGGACGACTGAACGGGTCGGTCCTTCGGACCGTTTCCCGACGATCGACGGTCGATTTCTCGACGCGCACGGACGTCCAGGACCGATCGACCACTTTTTTCGTTCCCGGACCGTAGTCGACGTCGTGACTGACTGGCGTGCGGTCCTGATCGGCTTCCTGCTCGCGTTCGCGATCTCGGTGGTCGGGCTCGCCCTCCCCGGACTGGGCCAGCTCACCGCCGGACTGGTCGGGGGGTTCGTCGCCGGCTACCTCGCCGGCGGCGGGCTCGCGAGTGGCTTCTGGCACGGGTTGCTCGCGGGCGCGCTCGGGGGGATCGTCGGCGGAATACTCCTCGCCGTCCTCGTGACCGTCGCCGGCTTCGCGTTCGGGCCCGCAGGCGGGCTGCTCTCGGGGCTCGCCGGGGCCGGGATCCTCGTCGTGGCGATCCTCGTCGCCGTCGTGATGGCCGCAGAGAGTGCACTCGCCGGGGCGATCGGCGGCGTTCTGGGCGACTGACTGATCCCTCGACCGTTCGGCCGACCGTCGGGTGGCGATCCCGTCGACGGGAGCGAAAGGGCAAGACGAGTTAGTCCACGACGTCAAAGGGCAAGACGAATTAGTCCACGACGTCGAGGGTGGCGTATGAAGATCACCGAGATCATCGACGAGGAGTTCGAGATGTTCGACGGCTCGACGCCCGTCTCGAAGCTCCGGGGTGCGTTCGAGGAGACGACCAGAAAGACGATTCTGATCGCCATCGACGGCGAGTTCGAGGGGATCGTCACCCGTCGGGACGTGCTCTCCTCTCACCAGCAGTCCGACCGCAAAGCGCGATCGCTCGTTCGACCGGTGCCGACGATCGGCCGTCACGAGGAGCTCCGGGAGGCCGCCCGCCTGATGATCGCCGGCGACACCCGGCTGTTGCCCGTCGTGGAAGGCGACGCGGTCACCGGCGTCGTCCGGGCCGACGACCTCCTCGAGCACGTCCAGCCGTACCTCTCCGTGCTCACCGCCGAGGACGTCCTCTCGACTGAGGTCGTCTCCGTCGAGCCCGGGACGAGCCTCGGCCGGGCGCTGGCGACGTTTCGCGAGGAGCGTATCGAACACCTCCCGGTGGTCGACGGCGACTCGACCGTCGGCATCCTGAGCCTCTATGACGTCCTCGAGTTCGTCACCCGGGAGCTGACCCGCTCGCAGGGTGGCGATCCCGAGGCCCACATGGACGCCAGCACGGGCGGCCACCACGGTGGCTTCGGCGCCCGGGAGGGTGAAAGCGCGGACCTCCTCGAGTTGCCCGTCCGGAACGTCATGGTCGAGAACCTCGGCACGTCGGCGCCCGACGACGACCTCGACGACGTGCTCGCGGTCATGTTCGAGTTCGACGCCTCCTCCTCGGTGGTCCTCGAGGACGGCGAACTCGCCGGCATCGTCACCAAGACCGACCTGCTCGAGTCGCTGACCTGGACGGAGGAAGGACGGCTCCCCGTCCAGGTGTTCGGGATCGATCTCATGGCCGAGCTGAGCCGCGAGGAGCTCGCCGAGCGCATCGAGGACACCACCCGCAAGTACCGGGACATGCGCGTACTCGAGGCGAAAGTCCACTTCAAAGAACACGACGAGACGTTCCGCGGGATGTCCCAGCTGATGGCCCGCGTCCGGCTGTACACCGACAAGGGGACGTTCGTCGCCTCCGGGGAGGGGTACGGCGACCGTCACGCGTTCTCGCTGGCGCTGAACGCCGTCGAGCGCCAGATTCTCGAGGGCAAGACGTACGGCCGGTCGAAAAAGCGTGCCGACGGCGACGAGCTCGCGAAGCTCTACGGCTGGGTCATAAGCGACTGATCGGGGCGGCCGGAACGGAACACGGTCGGGACGAAGTTGCCAGTCAGAAGACGGTCGGGAAGAGGACGTAGACGAACAGCGCAGTCAGGACTCCGGCGGCGATCGTGTAGTAGGCAAGCGGGATGAGGTTCAGCCGGATCACCCGCCCCTCCTGGCCGACCAGCCCGACGGTCGCCAGCGCGGCGATCGCGTTGTGGATCGCGATCACGTTCCCGATCGCGGCCCCGGTTCCCTGCGTGCCGACGATCAGCTGCCTCGGCGCCTCGATTCCGGACGCGACCTCGAACTGGAAGCCGCTGAAGGTGATGTTGCTCACCGTAATCGAGCCGGTGATAAAGGCCCCGAGCGCGCCGACGGCTGGTGCGACGAAGGGGTAAACCGGCCCCAGCGAACTCGCCGTCCCACCGGCCAGCACGACGATCATGCTGCCGGCCTCTGGCGCGCCGGCGTGCTGGTCGGACAGGAGCATGATCTGGACCATCGCGATGACGAACACGAGCGCGATCAGCGGCTGGGGGAGCTTGCCGGCGGCCTCGCTCCAGGCCCCGGCGACGTCGGTCGCGGACATCCGGTACAGCGGGATCGAGACGAGTGCCGTCAGCAACAGCCAGCTGCCGGGCACGTACAGCCACGGGACGGACTCGCCGAGGGTCGTCCCGAGGATCGACGACCACTCGACGACGACCCCGACCGAGACGGTCCCCAGAAGCTCCGAGGAACCCGTGAGAGCGAGCCCCGTGTTCTGTAAGGCCACCTCGAAGGGATCGACGACCCTGGTGACAACCAGCATGCCGACGAGGATCAGGTACGGCCCCCACGCCCGCAGCAGCGACATCTCCGGGCCCTCACCGGGGACCGTCTGGTCGCCGCCGGGTTCGATCGTGCCGACCCAGTGGACGGGCCACTCCTCACGCGGGGGGAACTCCCACTCGTCGTCGGGGAGCAGATATCCCGCCCTGAGGACGGCCACGGTGGCTGCACCGCCGGCCATCGCACCCACCAGCGAGGGGAGCTCCGGACCGATGAACCACGCCGTCGCCCAGTAGGGTACTGCGAACGCGACGCCAGCGAACAGACACAGTGGGGCGACCCCGAGTGCCGGTTCGATCGAACGCTCCTCGCCGAAGAAGTAGACGATCATGCCGACGGCGAAAAGCGGCATCGCCACGCCGACGATGGCGTTGAACAGCGCCGACCAGCCGCTGGCCGTCACGGCGAACGAGGAGATGGTGAACCCACCGTCCGAGAGCGTCCCCTCGAGGCCCGAAAGCGACGTCTCGACGCCGACGATCACCGGCGTCCCGACCGCGCCGAAGGTCGTCGCGATCGCGTGACCGACGAGCGCGGCGATGACGGCCGCGAGCGCCGGGAATCCCAGCGCGAGCAACAGGGGTGCGACGACGGCGGCGGGGGTGCCAAAGCCCGCCGCCCCCTCGATGAACGTCGCGAGAAAGAAGGCGAGCAGCACGATCTGGACGCGACGATCCTCGCTGATCGACGCGAACCCCTCGTTGATCCGGTCGACGGCACCCGAACGCATCAGCGTGTACAGGAGTACGAGCGCCCCGAAGACGATGTAGACGATTTCGAGGGCGTTTATAACGCCGACGATCGACGCCGCGAGCAGCCACTCGGGGGGCATCCCCCAAGCGCCGAACCCGACCACGACGGCGACCAGCCAGGCGACCGGCATCGCGCGCGCGGCCGGCCAGAGCAGTCCAACGAGCAAGAACGCCACCACCAGCAGGGGCGAGGCGGCCAGAACGAACCCGACGGGATCGGTCATACGTCGTCGTTCCGACGGCCGTTGTCAGTACGTGGCGATCGACGGTCGCTCGACGCGCCACCTGAGCACCGGTTGAACATCGTAACTACATCTCCGGAACTGACGGGTATATTTTTTGATTCCGTGGGGAAAATGGGTGTATTGTTCATTATATGCCCGAAGAATAATTACGTTACGCGAATTGCATTGGACGGAGACACTTGCCAGGTTCGCCGAGGCCGTCGTGGACGGAGCCGTCGGCTACGGTCCCAGTCTGTGGCTCGCGACGGCCGGGAGACGTCCGAGGATGGCGTTCGGAACTGACGCCTCCGGTCAGAAGACGTCCGGGAAGAGGACGTAGACGAACAGGACGGTCCAGATTCCGGCGACGATCGTGTAGTAGGCAAGCGGGATGAGGTTCAGCCGGATCACCCGCCCCTCCTGGCCGACCAGCCCGACGGTCGCCAGCGCGGCGACCACGTTGTGGATCGCCACCAGGTTCCCGATGGCCCCTCCAACCGCCTGCGCGCCGACGATCAGCTCCCGGGAGATGCCGAGGGTTTCGGCCGCGACGAACTGGAAGGGGCCGAACGTGAGGTTGCTGACGGTGTTCGACCCGACGAGCGCCGCCCCGAGCGCGCCGATCAGCGCGGCGGCGAACGGGTAGGCGGGGCCCAGAGCGCCGGCGGTCGCCGTCGCGAGCACGACGATCATGCTGTCGACGTCCTCGGCGTGGGCGCCCGACTGGAGCATCACCTGGACCATCGCGAGGACGAACACGAGCGCGATAAGCGGCGAGAGCAGCTTCCGGGCGGCTTCGACCCAGGCGCTCGCCGCACTCCGTGCCGAGAGACCGAAGATCGGGAGACACGCGAGCGCGCTCACGAGCAGCCACATCCCCGGCACGTACGTGAAGTCGATCCCGTTGTCGATGCCGGTGCCGAGAATCGAGGTCCACTCGAAGCGCAACAGGCCGACGGTGAACTCGCCGACGCCGGTCTCGGCCGTCCCGAGAGTGGTCGAGACCGTCCGCTGGAGGATCCGCACCGACTCCCCCTGGAGGAGCGCCGACAGCGGCTCCACCGTCCGGGTCACCACGAGCAAGACGAGCAAGACGAGATACGGCGACCACGCCCGGAGGAAGGAGACGGGAGCGTCGGTCTCGAGGGCGGTCCGGACGTCGGTCGGGTGGATCGAGCCGTTCCAGTGGTCGGGCCACTCCTCTCTGGGCGGGAACTCCCACTCACCCTCGGGGTGGAGATAGCCCGCCCGGAGCGTCCCGACCACGACGGTCGCGCCGACGGTTGCACCGATCAGCGCGGGAAACTCCGCGCTGATGAACCACGCGGCAGCCCAGTAGGGAACGGCGAAGGCGACCCCGGCGAACAGACACAGCGGCCACGCCTCGAGGGCGGGTTCGATCGAACGCTCCTCGCCGAAGAAGTAGACGACCATGCCGACGGTGAAAAGCGGCATCAGGAAGCCGACGAGCGCGTGGTAGGTCGCCGCCCACGCCGCCACGTTCACGCCGAACTCGTTCGCGGTCATCCCCTCCTCCGCGAGGGAGCCCTGGATCCCCGAGACCCCCGCCATCGGCTCGACGATGCCGACGATGATCGGCGTCCCGACCGCGCCGTAGGTGACGGCGATGATGTGGCCGATCAACGCGGCGACGACCGCGGCCAGGGCGGGAAAGCCGAGTCCGAGCAACAGCGGGGCGACGACCGCCGCGGGCGTCCCGAACCCCGCCGCCCCCTCGATCAGCGTCGAGAGGAAGAAGGCGAGCAAGACGACCTGGACCCGGCGATCCTCGCTTATCTCCGCGAAGCCGCGGTTGAGCGCGGTGAACGCACCGGCCCGCAACATCGTGTAGAGCAAGACGAGCGCGCCGAAGACGATCCAGAGGATCTGAACGGCGACGATCACGCCCTCGATCGTGGCCGCGACGAGCCAGGCGACCGGCACCTCCCAGACGAGATAGCCGACGACGAGCGCCGAGAGCCAGGCGATCGGCATCGCCCGGGTCGCCGGCCAGAGCAACCCGACGAGTAAGAATCCCACGACGAAAAGCGGCGTCGCGGCAACGAGGATATCGATAGCGTCGACCATGGGCTCATCTCCGTCCCGGTGACCGGGCCAGTCCGCCGTCGGCTCCGCGTTCGGGCCCGGACACGACGTGGCCTAACCGTGATTCGAGATCGGTTTATAATTGCCGGTCCGGTCAGCCACGGGGTTCGGCGACCGGGAACCGTGGCACGTCCCCGCTTCCGGCCGGTCACGGCGTCTCGCCGGCCGGGAATCGTCCCGGATCGGCGGCCCCCGTGGCGTAGGAGGCGTGGAAAACGTTATTACACTCGTGTGCACAGGTATTTCGCATGCCCGACCGAAACGAACACGGCCAGTACACCGGCCGGATCCCGCCGGAAGCAGCACTGGAGGTCTTCGAGGAGCGCGAGGATCTCGGACGACCGCTGACGGCCGCCGACGTAATGGAGGTTCTCGAGTGCTCCCGGCGGACGGCACACAACAAGCTGAACGAACTCGTCGAGGCGGGCGAGCTCCGGACGCGGAAGGTCGGCGCCCGCAGCCGGGTGTGGTGGACCCCGATCGAGGCCCCGACGGACGTCGGCGGAGCGCTCGAACGCGGGGAACGACGCACCGCACGGACGGTCGCACAGATCGTCGAGGAAGTCGAGCTGCCCGGCGAGGGGAAGACCTTAGAGCGCCGCCGGGCGGCGTTGCTCGCCGCCTACGAGTACCTCATCGAGAACCCGAGCGCCCGGAAATCCGAGTTCCTCGAGAACGTCTACCCGGACCACTCGGCCGGCTTCGAGAGCCGCGAGGGGTGGTGGAACGCGATCCAGCCGGCCCTCAAGGAGCTGCCCGGCGTCGATCCGCCGAACGAGCGCGGCCACATCTGGACGTTCCTCGGCGGCCACCGCTTCAGGCCGACGCTCGGCTGAGGAGGGTCGGCGTCGAAAAGATCGGTTTCGAACGGTTACGCGGGATAGCGGAGCACCGGGACCGTCAGAAGATCCCGGGGAACAGGACGTACGAGAACAGCAACGCCCAGAAGCCGACGAGCACGGCGTAGTAGAAAAGCGGGATGAGGTTGAGCCGCATCACCCGCCCCTCCTGGCCGACCAGCCCGACGGTCGCCAGCGCGGCGACGACGTTGTGGATCGCCACCAGGTTCCCGATGGCGCCCCCGACCGCCTGTGCGCCGACGAGGATCTGTGTCGGCAGTCCGAGCTCCTGGGCGGCCGTGAACTGGAAGCCGGCGAACGTGATGTTGCTGACGGTGTTCGAGCCGGTCATCGCCGCCCCGAGCGCGCCGATCAGTGCCGCGATACCTGGGTAGATCGCGCCGGTTGCGTTCGCCGTCGCGATCGCGAGCACCTCGATCATGCTCTCTTCGAGAGCCGCTGCCTCGTAGTTGCCCGACTGGAGCATCACCTGCACCATCGCGATGACGAACACGAGCGCGATCAGCGGCGAGATCAGCTTCTGTCCGGCCTCGGCCCAGGCGTCTTTGACCTCCTGGCCGCTCATGCCGAACAGCGGGATCGCGATCACCGCACTGAGGAACAGCCAGAAGCCGGGGACGTTCACCCACGAGATGCTGTCCGCCAGTCCGGTCCCCAGGATGTCGTTCCACTGCAGGAGGACGCCGATGCCGAACTCGCCGATCGCGGTGTCGAGCGTGACGCCGAGCTCGGGGTCAGTGATGAACCCGGAGATGGTGTCGTTGACTCGAGTCACGACGAGCAGGATGACCAGGATGATGTACGGCGCCCACGCCTTCAGCAGCGACATCGATTCGGTGTCGTCGATCGCGGCGTCGACCTCCTCTCCGCCCGGTTCGATCGTGCCGACCCAGTAGTCGGGCCACTCCTCTCTGGGTGGGAAGTCCCACTCGTCGTCCGGAAGCAAGTAGCCCGCCTGGAGCACCGCAACCGTGATCGCGCCGCCGACCATCGCGCCGATCAGCGACGGGAACTCGGCGGTGATGAACCAGGCCGAGGCCCAGTAGGGGATCGCGAAGACGATGCCCGCGAACAGACACAGCGGTGCGACGCTGAACGCGGGCTTGAGTGACCGTTCCTCCCCGAAGAAGTACACCACCATGCTGACGGCGAAAAGCGGCATCAGGAAGCCGACGAGCGCGTGGTAGGTCGCCGCCCACGCCGCGACCTCCTGGGAGTAGCCGACGACGGTGAACCCGCCCTCGGCGATCTCCGCCTCGTAAACGTCGAGCGGCGACTCGATGCCGACGATGATCGGCGTCCCGACCGCGCCGTAGGTGACGGCGATGATGTGGCCGATCAGCGCGGCGATCACGGCCGCGAGCGCGGGAAAGCCCAGCGCGAGCAACAGCGGGGCGACGACCGCCGCGGGCGTCCCGAAGCCCGCCGCCCCCTCGATGAACGTCGCGAGGAAGAAGGCGAGCAGGACGATCTGGACCCGCCGGTCGTCGGAGACGGCCGCGAACCCCTCGTTGATCCGATCGAACGCGCCCGCCTGCATCAGCGTGTAGAGCAAGACGAGCGCGCCGAAGACGATAAACAGGATCTCCAGGGCCGTTATCACGCCCACGATCGACGCGCCGGCGAGCCAGACTGGAGCGTTATTCCATACGAAAAAGCCGACGGCGAGCGCCGCGACCCACGCGATCGGCATCGCCCGGGTCGCCGGCCACAGCAACCCGACGAGCAACACCGCGGTGATGATAAGCGGTGCCGCCGCGAGCAGGAGCTCTACCGCGCTAGCCACCGCCACCACCTCCGAAACCCGATCTCAGTACCGGTGGTGAGCCCTCCACACCCATGCCATCGTGTATCAGGTCTGGCATGGATACAAGGCTATCCATATAGTATTTATAATTATGGGATAGTGCAAC
>LKNG01000048.1 GCA_001564115.1 Natrialbaceae archaeon Tc-Br11_E2g8
ACCGGCTGGCCGGGTTGCTCGACCGGCTCGCCGACGTGCCGGTTCCGTCGGTCGTCGCCCCTCGCGAGGGCAGCGAGCAACTGGCGACCGTCGCGTTGCGCGGCGGCGCGACCGAGTACGTCCCCTCTGGAGAGTCACTCGACGACCGGCTCCGGCGGGCCGCGGAGGCGGGCACCGACGGCCGGTTCCACGAGGCGATCGTGACGGCACTCCCCGACGAGGCGTTCGTCATCGACGAGGACGGCACCTACCTCGAGGCGACGATCGGCCCCGACGCGGGCGACCTCCGGACCGTCCCCGCCGACGAGCTGGTCGGGACGACGATCGACGAGGCGTTCCCCCCGGAGGACGCGGCCGAGTTCCGGGCGTGTATCGAGGCGGTCCTCGAGAGCGGGGAGCGGCGGACGATCGAGTACGACCTCGAGACGACGGCCGGCAGCCGGCAGTACGAGGCGCGGGTCGTGCCGATCGACGGCACACACCGGCGGGCGACCCTCTGGCTGGCCAGGGACGTCACCGAACGCGCCGAACGCGAGCGCGAACTCCGGCGCCGACGGGACCAGCTCGAGACGTTCGACGGCGTCAACCGCGTGATCAGCCGGATCATCCGGACGCTCGTGGAGGCGCCGACGCGAGCCGACGTCGAGCGGACGGTCTGTGACGGGCTGGTCGAGTCCGAGCTCTACTGTGGCGCCTGGATCGGCGAGCCCGACGGCGACGGCGGGCTCCTGGTCCGGGCGCGCGCCGGCGAGGCGCGGACGCTGCTCGATCACGTCGGCAGCGACGCGTTCGAGCCGGCGCCGGTCGTCGGCCGAGTCCTCGAGACCGATCGGGTGCGGACGACCACACAGCTGCCGACCGAACCGAAGGCGCCGGCGGCGGTCAGGCGGGCCGCCGCGGCCGACGACGTCACTGCCGCGAGCATCGTCCCGCTGATCCACGACGGGACACGCTACGGCGTGCTCGTGGCGTACGCCCGCAGGGAGGACGCGTTCAGCGACCGGGAACGGTCCGCGCTCCGGACGCTCGGGGAGACCGTCGGCTTCGCGATCAACGCGACGCTGAATCGCCGGCTGCTGTTTGCGGACTCGGTCGTCGAACTCGAGTTGCGGGTCGCCGGCGGCGACTCCCTGTCGTTTCACCTCACCGACCGGTACGACTGCCGGTGTCGACACGAGTGGATCGGCGAGGCGGGGAGCGGACGGACCTACCAGTACGTCGTCGTCGACGGCCTCGACGGCGAGACCGTCGACCGGGAGGCACGGGCACATCCCTCGGTGGCCGACCACCGGATCGTCGACGACGGTCCCGACCGGACGACGATCGAGGTCCGGTTTCGGGAGTCCGGCGTCGAACGGCTGACGGGCCACGGGGCGACCGTCAGGGGAGTCACCGTCGAGGACGGCGTCGCCGAGTTCCGGGCGGAGGTCCCCCAGGACGCCGACGTCCGGTCGGTCGTCGAGGCGCTCCAGTCGGTGTACGACGACGCCGTCCTCGTCGCCCGTCGGGAGGTCGACCGACCTGTCCGGACGGCCCGCGAGCGGCGCGACCGGATCGTCGAGCGGCTGACCGACCGGCAGCTGACGGCGCTCAGGCTCGCCTACTACGGCGGCTACTTCGACTGGCCCCGCGGGAGCACGGGCGAGGAGATCGCCGAGACGATGGAGGTCTCCGCGCCGACGATGCACCAGCACCTCAGACGCGCCCTCCGGGAGCTGTCCGCCGCCTTCTTCGAGCCGGAAGAGAACTAGGACGGTTCGACGGCAGCGAGCGGCCGACGGATCAGGCGAACAGCTGGCGGGCGTCGTCGATCGCCTCGAGGAGGGCGTCGACCTCCTCGCGGGTGTTGTAGACGTAAAACGACGCCCGCGCGGAGGCGGCCACGCCGAGTTTGTCGTGGAGCGGCTGGGTGCAGTGGTCCCCGGCGCGGATCGCGACGGCGTGGTCGTTCATGATCGAGGCGAGGTCGTGGGCGTGGACGCTCTCGAGGTTGAACGCGACGAGCCCGCCGCGGTCGGGGCCGGGCTCGGGGCCGTAGATCTCCACGTCCGGCTCCGCCGAGAGCCGCTCGTGGGCGTACGCCGCCAGCTCCTCCTCGTGGGCCCGAACCCGGTCCATCCCGATCCCCTCGAGGTAGTCGACCGCGGCCCGGAGGCCGACCGCCTCGGCGATGGGGGGCGTGCCAGCCTCGAACTTCCAGGGGAGCTCGTTCCAGGTGGCGTCCTCGAAGGTGACCTTCCGGATCATCTCGCCGCCGTAGAGGTACGGCTCCATCCCCTCGAGGATTTCGAGGCTCCCGTAGAGGACGCCGATCCCGGTCGGGCCGGCCATCTTGTGGCCGGAGAACGCGTAGAAGTCGGCGTCGATCTCGCCGACGTCGACGGGACGGGTCGGCACCGCCTGGGCGCCGTCGACGAAGACGTAGGCGCCGTGGTCGTGGGCGATGTCGGCGATCTCGCCGACCGGGTTGACCGTCCCGAGGGTGTTCGAGACGTGGACGACGCTGACCATCGCGGTGTCGTCGGTGATACACTCCCGGGCGTGGTCCATGTCGAGCCGGCCGTCGTCGTCTACCGCGACGTACTTCACCTCGGCGCCGGTCCGGGCGGCGATCTGTTGCCAGGTGACCAGCGAGGCGTGGTGTTCCATCTCCGTCAGTACGACCTCGTCTCCGGGGCCGAGCTCGGCCAACCCCCAGGCGTAGGCGACGAGGTTCTCGCTCTCGGTGGTGTTTTTCGTGAAGACGACCTCCTCGCGGCCGTCGGCACCGATGAACTCCGCGACGCGGTCGTGGGCGTCCTCGTAGGCGATCGAGGCCTCCTGGCTGAGGTGGTGGATCCCGCGGTGGACGTTCGAATTGTACCGGCGGTAGTAATCGCTCATCGCCTCGACGACCGGCTCCGGGGTGTGTGTCGTCGCCGCGTTATCGAGGTAGACGATCCGCGTCCCGTCGATCTCCCGCTCGAGGATCGGGTACTCCCCGCGGATCCGCTCGACGTCCAGGGCCGCCACGTTCTGCTTGCTCATTAGCCTAGACGTAGGATCGAAGGCAAAACACTCCTTCGGTCGGAATCGACCGGCGTGAAATCGAGGCGTCTCATCGACCGGCGTGCGGGCTCGGGCCGGCCGCGAACGCAGGAGACAAACGGCCGCCACCCGAAACGACGGTATGGTCGACGAGTACGCACGGCTGGAGGGATTCCTCGAGGAGTACATAGAGGAGTACCACGAGTTCCTCTCGTGGCTCGGCACGCGGGTCGAACACGTCGGCGAGGGGACGATGACGATGACCGTCCCGTACGACGAGAAGCTCACGAACCTCCGGCCCGGCTCCCAGGGTACGCCGGACATCCACGGCGGGATCGCGGCGACGATGATCGACACGGTCGGCGGGATGGCGCTGCGGACCACCTTCGATGACCCGCTCGCGGGCGACGTCGCCACGATCACCTTAAACGTCAACTACCTCCGACCGGCGACGGGCGATCTCGTCGCGACCGCGAACGTCGTCCGTGCGGGCTCGAGCATCGGCGTCAGCGAGGTCGTCGTCGAGGGGCCGACGCCGTCGGACGGCCCGAAGCCGGTGGCGATCGGCCAGGGAGCCTACCGGCTGTTCCGACCGGATCGGTGACGGCACGGCGGCCGTTCCGACCGGATCGGTGACGGCACGGCGGCCGCCCCGCCGTCCACGACACGGTGACAATCCGATCATTTGGACGATATCAACGGTTTTCACCCGTCCACCCGTATCCGTCGGTATGAGTAGCGCGGACCCACAGGGGCTGCAGGCGTTTCCCGACGAGCTCTCGACGCGGGAGGCGTGGCTCGAGCCGTTCGACTGGTACCGGCGGATGCGCGAGGAGGCGCCAGTGCGGTACGATCCGACGAGGGAGACCTGGGACGTCTTCCGATACGGGGACGTGCGACGGGTGCTCGACGACGACGAGACGTTCAGCGTCGACCTCCGGCAGTCGAACACCTACCAGCAGCCCGACCGTCCCGAGGAGGAGCTGATCTTCGAGACGATGCTGTTCCAGGATCCCCCACGACACGACGAGCTCAGAGGAGTCGTCGAGGACGCGTTCCGGCCGAGCGAGCTGGCGGGCCTGGAGGGACGGATCCGCGAGATCGCCGACGAGCTGGTGACCGACGCACTCGAGGGAGACGGGACGGTCGAGTTCGTCGCCGACGTCGCCTACCCGCTGCCGGTGATCGTCATCGCGGAGCTACTCGGGGTACCCTCGGACGACCGGGACCGGTTCAAACAGTGGTCCGACGCGCTCGTGGCCTCGAGCGCTGGAGGCTCCGACGAGGGGGTCTACGAGGAGTACCAGCAGTCCTTATACGAGATGGCGACGTACTTCCTCGAGGCCCTCGAGGAGCGCCGAACCGATCCCCGAGATGACCTGTTGACGACGATCGCGACGGCCGAGCGCGACGACGGGAGCCGGCTCTCCCAGGAGGAGGCACTCGGCACCTGCATCCTGTTGCTCGTCGCCGGCAACATCACGACGACGAACCTGCTCGCCAACGCCGTCCGGTCGTTTCTCGACGCCGGGATCGACGATCCACGCGAGGCCGCCGGGCTACCGGCGGCGATCGAGGAGGCGTTGCGCTACCGCTCGCCGGTCCAGGCGATGTCCCGGGTCGCGACGACCGACGTCCGCCTCGGCAGGGCGGAGATCGAGGCGGGCGACGGCGTGATCGCCTGGATGGGGTCGGCCAACCGCGACGAACGGGAGTTCCCCGACCCCGACACGTTCGTCCCCGACCGCAACCCGACGCGACACCTCGCGTTCGGCCACGGCACCCACTACTGTCTGGGAGCGCCCCTGGCACGGCTCGAGGCCCGGGTCGCCCTCGGGGAGTTTTACGATCGGGTCGAGGGGGTCGAGCTCGCGGAGACGAGCCTCGAGCCGACCCGGAGCTCGTTCGTCTACGGCGTCGAGTCGTTGCCCCTCCGGGTCGATCGGAGCTGATCGACGGGGAACGGGCCGCCGGCTCACTCCCCGCGGCGGTCGAGGATCCGATCGACGATCAGCCGCGTCGAGAGCAGTTCGCCGTCGTAGCGGGGCTCGCGGCCGCTGGCGACCCGGACGGCACAGTCGATCCCGCGGCGCTCGAGTTCGGCCTCGATCGCCGACCGCTCGTGGTGTTGGTCGTGGCCGAGGACGATCACGTCGGGCTCTAGCTCCTCGATCGGGACGAAGATGTCCGACTCGTCCCCGAGGATCGCCTCGTCGACGGCCTCCAGAGCAGCCACGACGTCCCGGCGCTGTCTGGCGTCACAGATCGGCGCCGGCTTGTGGTCGACGTTGCTCGACCGGGAGACGATGACGTACAGCTCCTCGCCCATCGCGGCGGCCTCCTCCAGATAGTGGACGTGTCCGGGGTGGACGACGTCGAAGGTTCCCTGTGCGACGATCCGGCGATCGCCGGCGTCGGCTGCGGGGTTCATCCCCACCCCAGCTCCTCGTCGATGTCCCGCTGACTGAAATCGAAGAAGTCCTCCGCGTCGGGCAGTTCGACGTCGATCACGTTCAGCGTCGTCGGCTGCCCCTCGGAGTCGAACGCCTGCCAGTCGTGGCGTCCGTAGGGCGCACCGACGATGACGTGAACGGAGCCGCGGGTGAACGTCTCCAGGTCGGCGGCGCTCGGGCGGAGCACGCCGTTGGGGTGGGAGTGGACGCTGCCGAGGGACTTCACGTCGTTGGGGATCTGGCTCGTCCGGACCGTCGCGCTGACGCTGTTCGACTCGGTTCCGGGGATCACGAGCACGTCGGTGATCACGAGCCCCTCGCGGTCGAGCCCGAGCCGCGAGGCCTCGGTCCCCCGAAGCATCCCCATGTACTCGTTCGGGTGTGTCGCCTCGGCGGACTCGATGACGAACTCGAGGGTCTCCTCGGCGATACCGAGGATCTCGCTCGATCGAAACAGCGCGTCGAACAGCCCCATGAGTGTACCTGTGGGTTTGAAGTTGCTAAACGTTCCGAAACGGACACCGGCCCGAAACATGCCGGCGACGGACCGCCCGCTCTCGTGGCGCTTGATAAGCGTTATACGCGACGACGCCGAACGTTCGACACTGATGACACGTGATTCCGCCGGGGATTCCGGCGAGGACGGGTATTCCGTCGTCTACGATCTCGATCCCGACTGCACCGCCGCGGACGTCGAGAAGGGCCGTGCCTACCGCTCGGAGATAAACGGCGTCGTCGAGTACGGCGTCTTCGTCGACCTCTCGGAGAGCGTCTCCGGGCTCGTCCACGAGTCGGTGCTCGAGGGCACCTACCGGGTCGGCCAGGAGCTCGTCGTCGAGCTGGAGGAGGTCCGGGAGAACGGCGACATGGCGTTCCGACCGGTCGACGTCGAGCTCGAAGCGGCCGACGTCCGCTCGGTTCCCCACGACTACGCGCTGACCGGCACCGACCGGCTGGGGGCGAACGTCGGCGAACAGATCCACCTCGAGGGGGAGGTGATCCAGGTCAAACAGACCGGCGGCCCAACCGTGTTTCACGTCGCCGACGAGTCGGGTATCGTCCCCTGTGCCGCCTTCGAGGAGGCCGGCGTCCGGGCGTACCCCGCCGTCGCCGTCGGCGACGTCGTCCGGGTCACCGGCGTCCCCGAACACCGGGATGGCGACGTCCAGGTCGAGGTCGACGGCCTCTCGACGCTCGACGGCGAGGTCGCCGACGAGGTCCGCGACCGGCTCGAGGACGCGCTCGCGGCCCGCGCCGAGCCCCACGACGTCGAGCCGCTGATCGAGTGGCCCGCCTTCGAGAAGCTCCGTCCGGAGCTCGAGGAGGTCGCCCGCCTGCTCCGGCGGACCGTCCTCGAGGGACGGCCGATCCGGGTTCGCCACCACGCCGACGGCGACGGGATGTGTGCCGCCGTCCCGGTCCAGATGGCCCTCGAACGGTTCATCGCCGACGTCCACGAGTCCGCGGACGCCCCCCGCCACCTGATCAAACGCCTCCCGTCGAAGGCGCCGTTCTACGAGATGGAAGACGCCACCCGGGATCTCACCTTCGCCCTCGAGGATCGGGCACGCCACGGCCAGCAGCTGCCCCTGTTGCTCATGCTCGACAACGGCTCGACCGCCGAGGACGTCCCGGCCTACGAGACGCTGGCTCACTACGACATCCCGATCGTCGCGATCGACCACCACCACCCCGATCCGGAGGCCGTCGAGGGGCTGCTCGACGCCCACGTCAACCCCTACCTCCACGGCGAGGACTACCGGATCACCACGGGGATGTGCTGTGTCGAACTCGCCCGGATGATCTACCCCGAACTCGGGGAGAAGCTCCGTCACGTCCCCGCGGTCGCCGGCCTCGCCGACCGATCGAAAGCCGACGCGATGGACGACTACCTCGCCCTCGCCGCCGAGGAGGGGTACGACGAGAGCCGCCTCCAGGACGTAAGCGAGGCCATCGACTACGCCGCCTTCTGGCTGCGGTACGATCCCGGCGACCGGCTCATCCGCGACCTCCTCGGCCTCGAGGTCGAAGACGGGGAGCGAAGCCGCGAGCTCGTCAGCCTGCTGGCCGACGGCGCCCGCGAGGCGGTCGACGACCAACTCGAGGTGGCGATGGCCCACGTCGACTCCGAGTCCCTCGAGAACGGCGCTCACCTCTACCGAATCGACGTCGAGAACGCCGTCCGTCGCTTTACCTACCCCGCCCCGGGGAAGACGACCGGCGCGATCCACGACCGGATGGTCGAGGAGACCGGCGACCCCGTGATCACGGTCGGCTACGGGCCGGACTTCGCCGTCCTCCGTAGCGACGGCGTCCGCCTCGATATCCCCGAGATGGTCTCCGAGCTCGAGGCCGAGATCCCCGAGGCCGGGATCTCCGGTGGCGGTCACCTCGTCGTCGGCTCGATCAAGTTCGTCTCCGGGAGACGCGAGGAGACCATCGACGCCCTAGTCGAGAAGATGGCCGACGCCGACATCGACGAGGAGCTGTCGGCCGCGGCGCCGATCGACGACTGATCGGTCCGTCCCGACGCGGGCCGGGAGTCGGCACGTCGTTCCGGCCGCGAGTCGGGAGTCGGCACGTCGTTCCGGCCGCGAGTCGGGAGTCGGCGCGTCTCCGACCGCAACTGGCAAGTCCACCCGCCAGCGAGGGGAGCCCATGCCAGCCACAGTCGTCACCGGCTCCTCGCGGGGTATCGGCCGAGCGATCGCCGAGCGGTTCGCCGCCGACGGCTACGACGTCGCGGTCAACTACCACACGAGCGCGGACGCGGCCGAGACGGTCGCGCGGGCGGTCCGCGAACACGGCGTGGAAGCGACCGTCGTCGGCGCCGACGTATCCGACCCCGAGGAGGCCGACCGGCTCGTCGAGTCGGCCACGGAGGCGTTCGGTGGCGTCGATCACGTCGTCAACAACGCCGGCATCGACCAGCACCGCTACACGGCCGAACTCGACCCGGCCGACTTCGACCGGATCATGGACGTGAACGTCAACTCCGCGTTCAACGTCACGAAAGCCGCGTTGCCGGCGCTGCGGGAGTCGACGGACGCCCCCTCGGTGACGAACGTCTCCTCGATCCTCGCTCACACCGGCGCCCCGATCGAGTGTCACTACGCCTCCTCGAAGGGGGCGTTGCTCTCGTTGACCCGGAGCCACGCGAGCGACTTCGCCCCCGAGATCCGGGTGAACGCGGTCGCGCCGGGGCACGTCGAGACGGACATGACAGATGACCGCAGCCCCGAGGAAAAACGGGAGGAGCTCGCGGCGATCCCCGTCGGACGGTACGGCCAGCCGCCGGACATCGCCGACGCGGTCGCCTATCTCCGGGACGCGACGTTCGTCACCGGGGAGACGCTGAACGTAAACGGCGGCGAGCTGATGTGTTGAGCTCGCCGACGTGATGGGGCCACCGAGCGTCGCGTGGGCCACACCGCCCGTTCGGCACGGGGCTATTACACAGTAGTCCCGAACGTGTTCGTCGAGTTCGAGAGATCGGGCCGACGGACACCCCAAAGCGGGTCAGCCGACGACCGTCAGCATCACGACCGCGATTGCACTCGTGAGGACGGCCACGGGAAACCCGACCGCGACGAGCCTGACGACGGGGATCGCGACCCCGCGGGAGCCGGCCTGATCGAGGACGATCAACGTCGCCGCGCTCGCGATCGGCGTCGCCACGCCCGCGAGCGTGCTCACTGCGGCGAGCACCAGCCACCCCTCGGCCCCGACGACGGCCTCCGAGAGCAACACGACCGCGGGGACGTTGCTCACCAGATTCGAGAGGACGAACGTCGCGGCCGCGAGCGGGAGACCGGCCTCGAACCGCGAGAGCGCCTCGATCAGGGCCGTCCCCTCGAGGCTCCCGACCAGGACGAACAGGCCGACGAACAACACGAGGATCCCCCAGTCGACGTCCCCGAGAACCTCCTCCCCGGGCACGCGCCGGTAGAGCTGGAGCCAGGCGACGTGGACGATCCCGAGCCCGGCGGCGACGAACCCCGGCTCGACGGCCGGAAACGCCGCCAGCCCGACGAACGTCGCGAGCAAGAACGCACCGCTGGTCAGCGCCCACGGCCGGTCGATCTCGGGTTCGGCCACTGGCTCTAGGCGACGGCCCGCCTGCGTGACCGGCCAGAGGGCGATCCCGGCGACCAGCAGGCCCACCGCGGCGACCGGCGCGAGGGCCGTGACGAACTCGACGGTCGTCAGCCCGCTCCGGGAGAGCACGTAGGCGTTCTGTGGGTTTCCAAGCGGGGTCGCGACGCTGCCGACGTTCGCCCCGAGGATCAACGCGATAAGCGGCGGGACGGGATCGGCGTCGGCGTTCCGGAGGGCGACGACGAGCACCGGCGTCATCAACACCACCGTCGCGTCGTTGAGCGCCACGGCCGACAGCCCGGCGGCGACCGCGAGGACGCCGTAAGCCAGACGACGGGTCGTCCCCGCCCAGCGGACGAGCGCCGCGGCCGCCCAGCCGTAGAAGCCGCTACGGGCCAGCGCGGCGACGTGAGCGAGCATCCCGAACAGCAACAGGATCGTCCCGACGTGGACGCTCGCGAGGGCGTCCTCGAAACCGATCGCGCCGACGGCGATCACGACGACCGCACCCACGGCGGCGGTGATCGACCGACTCACCGGGTAGATCCCCATCCGGCGGACGAAAAGCAACGCGAACGTCCCCAGCACGATCGCCGTCACGATCGGCTCGGGAGCCATATCCGGGATTCCGGCGCGGCCCTTATCAAACCAGCCGGCGCGGAGCCCGCCCACACGGAGGCCATCGACCCCGTCCCATGACCGGCCCCTCCGACTCCGGATGTCCCCCGAAGTCGTGGCCGGCCCCTCCGACTCCGGACGTCCCCCGAAGTCGTGGCCGGCCAGCTCGGTTCAGGACGTCCCTCGAAACCGTGGCCGTCCCGTCCGGCTCCGGACTCCTGAAGCGCGATCAGCTCCCCTCCCGACCTCACTCAGCGCCGTTCGCGAAGCTCCGCTTCCAGCTCCGAGAGCTCCATTCCCTTCATCGAGAGCAACACGAGCAGGTGGTAGACGAGGTCGGCGGCCTCGTGGGCGAGCTCCTCGTCGTCGCCGTCTTTCGCCGCCAGCACGAGCTCGGTCGTCTCCTCGCCGAGCTTCTCGAGGACGGCGTTCTCCCCGCGCTCGTGGCTCATCAGCGAGGCGGTGTAAGAGCCGTCCGGCAGTCGGTGCTTGCGGTCTTCGATCACGTCGAAAAGCTCCGCGAGCGTCTCGTCCATCTACGCCTCCGAGAGCTCGCGGATGTCCTCGAGCTCCTCGAACTTCTCGTGGTCCTCGCGGCTGCTCTCGAAGACCTCCTCGGTGATCTCGATCGGCGCGTTCGTCCGGGCGGCGAGGGCCATCGAGTCGCTGGGTCGGGCATCGATCACGACCGAATCCCGCGGCGTGTCGACGTGGAGGTCGGCGATGTACGTCCCGCCGCCGCCGCGCTCTTCGATCTCGCTGACGACGACCCGATCGATCCGGCCGCCGAGTTCCTCCATCACGTCGAGGAGGAGGTCGTGGGTCAGCGGCCGGCCGATGTCCTCGGCCTCGAGGCCGCGGGCGATGCTGGTCGCCTCCTCGAAGCCGATGAAGATGGGGACCACGTCGTCCTCGCCGTCGACCGCGAGCACGAGCACGGGGACCGGCCCCTGTGGCGTGCCCGCGACGCGGACGGCGTCGATGGATGCCTTCATACGACCACGCAGGGTCGCGAGCGGCAAAAACCCACCCACTCGAACGGGCACGACAGCGCACGTCGGTTCGGCGCCCCAGTGCGCTCACGGGGACGTGCACGTGCTCACGCCGACGTCACAACCTCGCGCGGTCCCACACGTCACAACCCGTCACCGTTCGACTGGTCGCGACCGACCCGGTGGACGAACGCCACACTCGATCAGTCGACGAGCGACGCGCCACAGTAGTCACACCCCGGGGCATCGGCCTCGTTTCGGGCACCACACTCCGGGCAGCTGACCCTGTCGACTGCGGCGTCCCGGTCGCGTGGATCACCCGTCCACTCGCCGTACAACCACGCTACGCCGAACGTCAGGACGGCGAGGCCGATCCAGCCGATCGGTCCCATGACGAACAGCACGTACGCGACGAACCCGACGACGAGGACGATCGGGAGAGCGATCGCTGCCTTGAGGAGTTCGCGGAGGGCGGACATGCGAGTGGCTTGTCACTCGAAGGATATACTTTTTGTGTACTGTCAGTTCGTGCTCACGATCTTGATCACGTCCCCTTCCTCGAGTTCGTAGCCCTCGCTTACCTCCCGTGTGGATCTGGCGTCGACGGCGTGGAGGTAGCCGTCGCCGATGTCGGAGTGGACGGCGTAGGCGAGGTCGACGGGCGTCGAGCCGCCGGGCAGGAGGACGGCGTCGGGGAGGACGTTGCCGCTGCCGTCGGACCACTTCGAGGCGTCCTCGACCGGGTAGGCCGTGACGTACTCGAGCAGGTCGTAGACGGCGTAATCGAGCGCGCGCTGGACGCCCGTCCCGCCGTACTCGCTCATCGTCTCCGCGAGCCCCTCGAGTGCCTCGCGTTGGGCGTCGCTGACGCCGTCGCCGATCGAGACCGTCTCGTCGCCGGGATCGTACTCGACGAGCCCGGCCTCGGCGGCCCGGCGCAAGGCGAGTTCGCCCTCCGCCGTCGTCGGGATCACTGGCTTCTCGAGTTCGAGCAGCCGTTCGACGTTTTCGGCGGGGGCGACGTCGATCTTGTTGGCCACGACGACGATCGGTTTGGTTCGTCGACGGACGTCACGCGCGAGGGCCTCGCGGTGGTCGTCGGTCCACTGGATCGGATCCTCGGGGTACTCGATTTCACGCAGGGTGCGGGCGATCTGGGTCGGCGAGGCGCCAAAGCCCGAGAGCATCTCCGCGAGCACGTCGTCGATGTCGAACTCCGGCGAGCGGGACTTGCGCTCGACGGACTCCCAGTTTCGCTCGACGATCCCCGCGAGCCAGAGGTCCATCTCCCGCTCGACGAAGTCGATGTCCTCGAGGGGGTCGTGGCTCCCGACGTCGACGGGTTCGCCTTTCTCGTTGGTCCCGCCGGAGGCGTCGATCACGTTGACGATGACGTCGGCGTTGGTCAGCTCGTCGAGAAACTGGTTCCCGAGGCCTTTCCCCTCGTGGGCACCGGGGACCAGGCCGGCGACGTCCAGCAGTTCGATCGGGACGTAGCGTTTGCCGTCCTCGCAGTTGTCGGCGGTACAGCGCTCCTCGCGGTAGAGACAGGGACACTCCGTGCGGACGTGGCTGACCCCGCGGTTGGCGTCGATCGTCGTGAACGGGTAGTTGGCGACGTCGACCTCGGCCATCGTCGCCGCGGTGTAAACCGTCGACTTGCCGGCGTTTGGCTTTCCGGCAAGCGCGATCGAGAGCATGCCCCGAGTACCGCCGAACGGGAAAACTGTCTTTCGGTTCCCCGACCCCGGAGAGCTCCGGTCCCGAAGGGTCAAGTCGACGCCGGAGTAACCCCCGGACGATGGCGTCGCCGCTGGAGTCCGTCCGGACGACCGCCCTCGCCGGCCTCGTCGTCGCGGCCGTCGCGACCGTGGGTAGCCTCTATTACAGCGTGGGCCTCGGCTACTACCCGTGTGAGCTGTGCTGGTACCAGCGGGTCGCGATGTACCCGCTGGTCGTGATCCTCGGCTACGCGGCGGCCGTGGATATGGGTGACGTCCACCGGCTCGTGCTCCCGTTCTCGACGGTCGGGCTCGCGCTCGCGGGCTATCACTCCTGGCTGCAGGTCGCCGGCACCGAGGCGTGTGCGTTCGGCGGCTGTGCGGTCGTCCAGTACGAGCTCGCCGGCGTCCTCTCGATTCCGAACCAGGCCGCGATCGCCTTCGCGCTGATCACCGCGATCATGGCCGCCCGCTGGATGACCGTCCGAGGGAGTTGAGTCGACCGACCCCCAAGACGGTCGTGTAGAACGACCTCCGGAGCTGCCGAGCGACCTACCGCCGGGACGGCCGAAATCCACGGAGCTTTATCGTTCGCCAGTCTAGCCTCAGGATATGCACTTTCTCGTCGCGACCGACGGATCGGCGGACAGCGAACGGGCGATCGACCACGCGATCGAGGTCGCCGGCGCGGCCGAGGCCACGCTGACGGTGGTCCACGTGGTCTCCCCGCGGATCCACGCCGAGGGGGCGACGCCGGTCCGGTCGCTGTCGGACGCCGAACGGCGGCTGATCCTAGAGGACGTCGAGGACGCCGAGGCCCGCGGGGAGTCGATCCTCGAGGACGCCCGCGAGCGGATCGCCGACGCCGGCGTCGACGTCGAGACGGAGCTGCTGTACGGCGAGCCGGTCGACGGCATCGCCGAGTACGCCGATCCGGAGCGCCACGACGGGCTGTTCGTCGGCCACCGGGGACTCTCCGACCGCGCGGAGGCACTCCTGGGCAGCGTCGCCAGCGAGCTGATCCGGCGGGCGCCGGTTCCCGTGACGGTCGTCCGGTAGGCCCCGGGCCGAACTTGGGGGGTTCGTCGTCCAATCTCACAGCGGGACGAGCCGTCGTACGACCCGCTTACCGACGGGTACGAGGAGGGTACTAATCCGACGACCACTGGTAGCCGGGATCGATGGAGTCCCCAGTCCGGGGCCGGACGGTCCTGGTCACCGGCGGCGCCGGCTTCGTCGGGAGCCACCTCGTCGACGCCCTGGTCGCCGACAACGAGGTCCGTGTGCTCGACGACTTCTCCAACGGCCGCCGGGAGCACGTCCACCCGGAGGCGACGGTGATCGAGGGCGATCTCCGGGACCGGGCGACCCTCGAGGTGGCGACCGACGACGTGGAGCTGATCTTCCACGAGGCCGCGGTCGTCGACGTCACGGCGAGCGTCGACCGGCCGGTCGAAACCAACGACGTCAACCTCGCCGGCGGGCTGGCAGTTCTGGAGGCCGCCCGGCGGGCCGACGCGGCGGTCGTGCTCGCCTCGAGTGCCGCCGTCTACGGCCGACCCGAGAGGCTGCCGATCCCCGAGACGGCAGCCGCCGAGCCGCGCTCGCCGTACGGGCTCCAGAAGCGGGCACTCGAGGGGTACGCGCGGCTGTACGCGGAGCTGTACGGCCTGTCGGCGGTCTCGTTGCGGTACTTCAACGTGTACGGGCCGCGCCAGCGTGGCCCCTACAGCGGCGTCGTCGCCACCTTCCTCGAACAGGCCCGGGCTGGCGGCCCGCTCACCGTCGAGGGCGACGGCGAGCAGAGCCGTGATTTCGTCCACGTCCGGGACGTCGTGCGGGCGAACCTGCTGGCGGCGGCCGCCGGCGAGCCGGGAACGGCGTACAACGTCGGCACCGGCGAGAGCACCGCCGTC
>LKNG01000049.1 GCA_001564115.1 Natrialbaceae archaeon Tc-Br11_E2g8
GGGAGGTCCAGGAGGCCGCCCGCGAGCACGACCTCCCCGTCGTCATGTGGTCGTATCCACGCGGACAGGGGCTGAAAAACGACACCAAACCGGGAACGATCTCGTATGCCTCCCGGCTCGCGCTCGAACTCGGCGCCGACGTCGCGAAAGTCAAGTACCCCGGCAGCCGCGAGGCGATGGCCCACGCGGTGCGGTGTGCCGGCGACATGAAGGTCGTGATGAGCGGGGGTTCGAAGACCACCGACCGCGAGTTCGTCTCGACCGTCGAGGGCGTGATGGACGCCGGCGGCCACGGGCTGGCGGTCGGCCGGAACGTCTGGCAACGGGAGGACCCGACCCGCATCCTCGACGCCCTCGAGGGAGTCATCTACCGCGGGGAGACGACCGACGCCGCCCTCGAGTGATGGCGGCCGACGCGAGCGACGCCGTCGGGGCGATCGTCGACGTGATCGCCCGGTCGGCCACGGAGATCCGACAGGGGCTCGTCGGGCGCCGCGGGACGGTCGACGCGGAGAACCCGAGCGGCGAGGCCCAGGCCGAAGCCGACGTCTGGGCCGACGAGCTGCTCGGCGAGCGTCTCCTCGCTCTCGAGGGTGTCGGGGAGTACGCCAGCGAGGAACGGCCGGCCGTCGAGAGCGACGGCGACGGGCTCTCGGTGGCCGTCGACCCCCTCGATGGCTCCTCGAACCTCGAGTCGAACAACGCGATGGGGACGGTGTTCGCCGTCTACGACGAACCCCTGCCCGCGCCGGGGACGGCGATCCGCGCCGCCGGCTACGTCCTCTACGGACCGATCACGACATTGATGCTCGCCCACGACGGCTCGGTGACGGAGTACGAGCTCTCCGGGGGCGAGCGGACGCCGGTCCGCGAGGGGGTGAGCCTGCCCGCGGAGCCGGTCGTCTACGGCTTCGGCGGCCGGGTGCCCGACTGGCCCGACGACTTCCGGACGTACGCCCGCGAGGTGGAGTCCGAGCTCAAGCTCCGCTACGGCGGTGCCATGGTCGGCGACGTCAACCAGGTGGTGAGCTACGGCGGGATCTTCGCGTACCCCGCACTCGACTCCCGGCCCGAAGGGAAGCTGCGGCTGCTGTTCGAGGGTGCACCGATCGCTCACGTGATCGAGACCGCCGGCGGGCGCTCCTCGGACGGCTCGCGGTCGCTGCTCGCGGTCGAACCCGACTCCCTGCACGAACGAACCCCGGTCCACGTCGGCGACGCGACGCTGATCGACCGACTCGAGGCGGCGCTGGACTGACCGACTCCCGGTCTCTGCGTGTGGGCCCCAGCGTCGCCGCGTGGGCCACGCGTTACAGGAGAAACCCACGGCCAAAGCCGTGGATCGCTCACTGGACCTCGGTCGGATCGACCTCCGGGAGCGTGATCAGGTTCTCCCGGCCGATCCGGAGCTTCTCTATCTCGTCGTTCTCGTCCATCTTCGAGAGCAGCTGGGAGACCTTGGCGTTCGACCAGCCCGTCTCCTCGACGATCCGTCCCTGTTTCATCCGGCCCCCGCGGTCGCGCAACAGTCGCAGGACGCGTTCCTCGTCGCTCAACAGCTCGGGGTCGATCGCGTCGGGCTCGGGGGCGGGTTCCACCGCCGTCGGCTCGCCGTCCTCGTTCGCGGTGGCGACCGTCGACTCGGCGGGCGGACGCCGCGCCGTCACGTAGTAGCTGCCGGCGCCGAGCGCCGCGAGGATCACCAGCCCGAGCCCGACGGCGTACGGCGAGAGCAACGAGCCGAGAACGCCCTCGCCCGGCTCGCCGCCGTCGCCGTCGTCGGTCGCACCGTTCCCGTCGTCTCCGCCGGTGTACTCGAAGCTGACGTCGATCTCCTCGGGGGCGAACTCGTAGGGTCCGTCCCAGACGAGCGCGCCGTTCTGGAGCCCACGCGGTGTCCGATCGAAGGTGTACTCGGCCGAGGGGCGCTCGATGACGAGTCGCTGGTCGGCACGGAGGGAGGGCAGCCAGGTGCCGTCGTCGGTCCGGAGCGCGTCCCCGAACTCGATCCGGTCGCCGTCGGCGACCGCGAACTCCGTCCACGTCGCCGAGTAGGCGACGACGCCGACGTCGACCGTCTCCTCACCGGTCTCGTCCGTCTCGATCCAGGGCTCGTCCCAGCCGGCGTCGGTGATCTCCACCTCGCGGTCGGTCGTCTCGGCGGCGATCGCGGCGAACCGCTCGAACGTCTCCCGGTCGTAGCCGACGTCGCGTTCGCCGGCCGTCACCGATTCGGCGTACGCCTCGAACGCCTCGTGGTCACCCTCGCCGAGTCGGTACCGACTCTCGACCGTCCAGACCACCTCGCCGTCCTCGCCGACCTGAATGCGTATCACCTGTGCCGGCTCGGCGGGTTCGAGCGGCGCCCCCAGGGCCGCGGTCGGATCGACGCTGCCCATCGTGGTAGCCGGGCTGTCGTCTCCCGTCACGGCGAGGGACTCGTCGTCGCCCGTCGTGACGAACGATCCCTCTGCCGTCGCGGCGGACGGCTGTGCGGTCGCTGCCCCCACAGCGGACGCGACCAGAAGGACCGCGAGGGTGACGGCGAGGGCGGTGGAGGGCCGCATACGTGACAACCAGTGGTTTCCCGGAGGAAAAAACCCTTTCCATCACGAGAACCATCCGGTATCAACTGCTTACCGGCAGCCCGTCGGACGGCGGTGCCGGGGAAACCATCGCTTACGGGGGTCGACCGATTTTTGTAGCTCCGCGACAGAACGTCGACAATGACCCGCGCGGTCCCCGCCCTCCTCGCATCGATTCTGGTCCTCTCGCTGCCCGCGATGGCGATGGCCGGAGTGACACCCGCCAGCGACGCCACCACGGAGGTGGCCGTCGAGGAATCGACGACCCACGGGCTGGTCGAGGTCGACGGAACCACGAACCGACTCACGCTCGATCCCGACGTACGGAGCAGCTACGTCGAAGCCGGCCCCGACATGGGGGCGAGCCTCGCGGGCCACGACGACGCGCTCCGGGCCGACGCCGTCCTCTTCTCGCTCGAGTCGGCGTTCGACGAGCTCGAAGAGACGGAGCGGGCGGCGGCGATCGAGACGGCCCGCGAGCGGATCGACGACCGGATCGACGCGCTCGAACGGCGCGAGCGGGCGGCGGTCCGCGAGCACGCCGACGGGGAGATCACCGACGAACGGCTGCTCTCGACGCTCGTCGGGAACCACAACGACGCCGAGGGACTCGACGCGACCCTCGCGGAGCTAGAGGGGTACGCCGCCCGGACGTCCGGCTACGACGCCGCCGAGATCGGGGACACACGGGCGACCCTCGAGGTCTTCCGCACCGACCTCCGGGAGACCCTCGACGACGACGTCCACGGCGAGCCGGTCACCGACAGGCGGGCTATCACCCTCGAGAGCTCCCAGAACGGCGTCAGCCTCGCGACGATCGAGGGCGACCACTACGTCCGGGAGACGACCCGCTTTGACAACCGCGACCGGGAGCAACCGGACGGCATCGGGGACGTCGGGAACGCGATAGACCGGTTCGAGGAGGAGCTGTACCCGTGGACGGCCCGGAACCTGGTCGGCACGACCGTCTTCAGCGAGGCACGGACCGCCCAGCTGTACAGCACTCAGATGTCGACCCCGCAAGGGGATCTGACCGCGTACCTCGACGGTGGAACCGGCAACGTCTACCACGAGGTCCAGCGGCTGGCGCTCTCGGAGTTGCCGTCGACGCCGGCCGACCGGACGTGGACGAACGACTCCCTCGAGCTCTCGATCGAGCGGAGCCCGGTCAACGGACCGATCGAGGTGACCGTCACCGACGTCGAGATCGACGAGCCGGTCGACGCCTCGGTGCTCGTCGACGGCGACGAGCGCGCCACGACCGGCGACGACGGGAGCCTGTGGATCGTCCCACCCGACGGCGGCGCCGAGATCACCGCCGAGGCCGACGGGGAGCGCGTCGACGCGAGCGTCGGGAGCTGGCGGGGTTGAGCCCGAGCGGAGCTGGGTTCGAGCGGAGTTGGCGGAGCTGGGTTCGAGCGGAGCTGGGTTCGAGCGGAGATCCCGAGGCCGAGTTCAAGTAGGGAGGCGACGCCAGAGCCGTCGTGTCGCGTGTGACTCCGGTCGCCGACTGCGCGGGTTCCAACGGCTCTACCGGGCGTGCTCTCGCCCCACTCGTCGCCGTCCTCGCGTTCGTCGCGATCACGGTGGCGCTCTCGGCCACCCTCCTTTTCGGCCTCGGCGGGCTCTCGCCCGGTTCGGCCGGGCCGACGGCGACGGTCGAGCTCGCCGCCGATCCGGAGGAAGATCGGCTGACCGTCCGGCACGTCGCCGGCGACCCCATCGACGTCGAGGCCCTGGAGCTGGTCGTCGAGGTCGACGGCGAGCCCCTGGCCCACCAGCCAGAAGTGCCGTTCTCGGGCACCGAGGGGTTCGACGGCGCGCCGAGTGGCCCGCTCAACGCCGAGTCCGAGCCGCGGTGGACGGTCGGCGAGCGTGCGTCGGTGTGGCTCGCGGACACCAACGAGCCGACGATCGATCCCGGCGACGAGGTGAGCGTTCGGCTCGTCGTCGACGAGCGGACGGTCGCGACGGCGTCGACGACGGCGTAGGGCTCACTCGAGGGGTTCGGCCGCGTCGCGGTCGATGAGTGGGGCCGCGTTCGACTCGGGTAACGTCACGACGTCGTCGCTCTCGAGGGTGTACTCGCGGTCGTCGACGCCCAGTATCGAGCCGACGTCGCGGACGATCCGGACCGTCCGGCGGCCGATCCCCGAACCGTCGCCGATCGGTTCGCTCCCCGGAGCGTCGACCGATCCGGGTTCCGGGACCGTGCCGGCCGACTCGTCCCCCGAGCCGTCGCCGATCGGTTCGGCCCCCGACGTCGTGTCGGCCGATTCGCTCCCCGACGACGTGTCGGCCGATTCACTCCCCGACAGCGGACCAGCCGACTCGGTCCGCCGTGGCGCCCCCATCGCCTCGGCGGCGTCGATACCGTCGTCGGCCGACCGGCCGTCGTCCCCGGCCGGCGTGGGTGACGACCCCGTCTCCCCGGAAGCCGCCGATCCGACGGCGTCGGGGGGCGATCCGGGGCCCTCGGATGAGTCGACGGCCGTGGTCCCGGATCGAGCCGGATCGTCGGCCGGCTGGTGGGTTCCGGATCGGACGGCGTCGGTGGCCGGCTGTGGATTATCGGACCGAGCCGGACCGTCGGCCGGCGGGACGTCCGGGTCACCAGTCGGCGAGGGGTTCGGATCGTCTGCCGGCTCGCCCCCGTCGAGGACCTCCAGCACGCGGGACTTGTTCGCCTCGATGCGGTCGACGAGGTCGACGAACAGCGCCTGCTCCTCGGCGGTCAGCCCGTCCTCGTCGGCCGGCATCCCCGCGGCGACGAGGCTGGCTCCCTTGACGAGCTTGCCCATCCGACGTTCGTAGATCGCCTCGACGACGTCTTTCGCGGACTCGATCTCGTCGGTGAGCCGGGCCACCTCCGGCGAGGAGAACGGGTCGTCGGCACGTTCGGCGGCGCGTTCGCGCTCGTCCTCGAGCTGGCCGATGTACTCGCCGACTTCGCGATAAAACGAGGGGCGCAGATGCTGGAGGCTGTCGGTCTGGCGCTCCTTGCTCTGGACGGTGCGAAGCTCCTCTAGGTTCATTCTTTTTCCTTCTCTGCCCTGCCGCGTGCCATGAGGAAGGCCGCGACGTACTCCGGTAAGGACACCTCTCCCTCCGGAACCGTAAAGATGTCGCCGCCCAGTTCGACCTCCCCGCCGCGGCTCACGTTCACCGCGACCTCGTGGCCGCGGAACGTCTCCGGGACGGCGTCGACCAGCGGATCGAACGCCCCGACGTCCTCCCGGTCGATGCGGACGGTCTCCAGGGCGCTGCCGCCGTGGAGGCTCCCGGGCAGCCGGATCAGCCGGTTCGTGTCGGTCGTCACGGGCTCGTCGATCGGTGCGTTCTCCCGATCGACCGTGAGTCGGGCGAACCGCTCGGCCAGCTGGGAGACGGCGGTGTGGACCGTCACGTTGCCCGCCTCGAGCTCCCCGCGGTTGTTTCGGGCGGCCGCGAGCGTCGCCCGCGCTTTCCCCTCGCCGATGCCGTCGAACTCCCGGAGCCGGGCGATCGCCGCCCCCTCCTCGAGTTCGAGCAACTCGTCGAGAAAGGACATGAACTGACGGTGGATCCGCCGACCCCACCCTCCGTCGGTCTCGAGCAGCCGACGCTGTGTCGGCGTCTTCCGGCCGAGCCCCGCGACGGTCTCGGTCTCGATCAGCTCGTCGAACTCGAGCCCGATTCCCCGGACGTAGTCGACGATCTCCCGACGGCCCTCGCCGTCGAGCTCCAGGATCGCGTCGTCCCGGACGTGGACGTGGTAGCCACGGCCCCCGGAGAAGACGATCTCGAGCTCCCGGAAGCCGAAGTCGTCCTCCAAGAACGCGAGCAGACGGCACAACGCGTCCTTGCACGTCTCGAGCATCTCCGCGTAGCTGTCCTCCCCGAGGGTGACCCGCGGGAGGTGGTCGGCGTCGAGGTCGAAGACGAGGTCCGAACTGCGCCACCCCTTCTCGCCCATCGAGCCCGCACCCGGGTCGTCGTACCGGCCGGCCGAGAAGTAGACGTGCTGGGGACGCTCGCGGACGAGAAACGCCTCGAGATCGCCGAGTTCGAGCAGCGACCGGTGACGGACCATCGTCGTCCCCGGCCCCGCGGTCCAGGGAATGTACCCCCACTCGCGGTCGGCGGCGTCCGGGGGCAGCGTGAGCTCCGTTCGGCGGTAGTGATCCCGGAACCGCCCCCTGAGGTAGGCCCTCGTCCGCTCTTCCATGCGCCCGCCGTACTCCGGGCGGCGACGTCATAATACTACTGGATGGCCCCCGACGGACGGGGCCGTAGAACACCTCGGCCGCCGCGGGGAGGGCGGTGTGTCGTGGGCCGATCGGACACGCCGTGGAGTCAGAACTCGGTGATGACCTCGATCCCCCGGGTGTCGTAGTCGGTCATCGCCGCCAGCCGGTCGTTGAGCTCGTCTATCGACACCCGTCGGGAGACGAGCGCGTCGGGGTGGATCCGGCCGCGTTCGACCATCCGGAAGATCTCGTCGTAGCGGGTCGGCTGCATCCCGTAGGAGCCGAGGAAGTCGATCTCCTTGCGGACCATCTCGTCGGTCGGCAGGGAGACGAAGCCACCTTCCTCCTTGGTCGTGAGGCCGATCTGGACGTGCTGGCCGAAGTGATCCAGGCAGGCGACGGAGTTCCGGCAGGTCTCGGCGATCCCGAGCGCGTCGACCGAGACGTCGGCACCGCCGTCGGTTATCGCCGCGACCTCGGCAGGGACGTCCTCGACGGCACTCGCGTCTACCGTCTCCTCGGCGCCGAGCTCGCGTGCCAGCTCCAGTTTCTCCGCGTCCAGATCGATCGCGATTGGGTTCCCGCCGAGGGCGGAGGCGACGTCCACCGCCGAGAGGCCGACGCCGCCACAGCCGTGGACGGCGACCCAGTCGCCGGCGCCGAGTTCCGCGCGGTGGGCCAGCGCGTGAAAGGAGGTCATGAAGCGACAGCCCAGCCCGGCCATCTCGACGGTGGAGACTCCATCCGGGAGCCGGATGGCGTTTACGTCCGCCCAGGGGGCGTGGACCTCCTCGGCGAAGGCCCCGGGGACCGACTCGTGGAACCCGAGCGACGGGGCGTTCCGGCAGGCGTTGCTGCGGCCGGCGAGACAGTGCGGGCAGGTGCCGTCGGCGAGGCTGAACGGGACCGTGACCCGATCGCCCTCCCGGACCGACTCGACGTCCGCGCCGACCTCGAGGACGGTGCCGGCCGGCTCGTGGCCCAGGATCTGGCCGATCAGGTCCATCCCCTCGTAGTCGCCCTGCCAGCCGTGCCAGTCGCTCCGACAGATGCCACAGGTCTCGACGTCGACGACGACGCCGTGGTCGGCCGGCGTCGGCCGTTCGACGTCGGTGATCTCGAGCGGTTCGCCGTACTCCCGCAGGACGGCTGCGCGCATACGCCACGATCATAGCTCACACACATAAGTCGTGAGGATTCGGTCGTCGTCTCGGACACGTCGACGGCCCTACCGACTAGTGCCAAGATCTACCGGACGTCACCGCCCTGTGTCACATACGACCGACAGATGTCGATCACTTCCACCGTGTACCGATCGATACCAGCACCTGCCGACTTCTAGCGTCGCATCAGCTCCGAGATCCGATCGGCGAGTCCGCCCTCGGTCCGGAGTTTGAGGTAGTAGGCGTCGCCGCCGTCCTCGTAGTAGTTGTCGATCCGACGGGTGATCTCGAAGCCGAGGTGTTCGTAAAACCGGAGGGCGTTCTCGTTGCTCGTCCGGGCGTGGCAGGTCACCGTCCGGTTCTCCTCGGCGACGCGGGCGATCAGACGCTTGCCGATGCCGTTCCCGCGGTGTTCCGGGGCGACCGCCAGAAAGAGGACGTAGCCGTCCCGGCGGACGGCGGCGAAGCCGATCAGCCGCTCGTCCTCGAGATAACAGTGGACCGTCGAGCGCCGGTAGGCGTCGGTGAAGAAGTTCCGGCGCTGTTTGAGCACGCCCTCCCCGCGTTTGATGCGCTCTTTCAGCGTCCACGCCCGTTCGACGTAGTCGTCGCTCCCCGGGGCGACGACACGACGGTCGACGTTGACGCTCACTGCCACACAGTTGTACCGAACAGGATATAATTCCACCGGAGTGTGGCGTATCGCGTCCGGCTTTCGCTACGATCCCGAGTCGCGTCGGCTTTCGAGCGGGCCGGACGGGCTACACGAAAACAGCGAGAGAGCCCACGACTTCAGTCGTGGGAAGATGTCAGAGGCGGACCGGACCGAGTGTCCCGGGGCGTGTCCCCGAGACGTCACGTACCCCACACGTGGTCTCCGTTCGACTCCGTACCGCTCGTGAGGGGGTTGTTCCCTCACGGTCTCCTAGTTCTTCGATATATCGATACTAGCAACCGATTTGTTCCCGTCGGTTCTCGCGAAGGTCGTATGTCACCCGCCACGGGAGTCGGGTCGATCCGGACCGCCAGCCGGGCCGTCGTCGACGGCCACGAACTGCACACCCTCGCGGGCGGGTACAGCCCGCTCCGGCGTGGCCGAACACCCCGACCGTCCGAGGACCGTCTCGCCGCCAGCCGACGGACGGTGGTCGGATGACGCCGCCGACGCTCGATCCTGCGGGGGTCATCCTCGCGAGACTCGACGCTCCACGGACGCACGGAGCGGTTCGACTCGGCGTGCTCTCGGACGTCCACGTCGCGACCCGGTCGACGGGGACCGACCGACTGTTCCACCGGACCGAGGCGCGACTCGAGACGGCCGTGGCGCGGCTGAACGACGCCGAGCCCGACCTGGTGATCCTCAACGGTGACCTCACGAAAGACGGCGAGCCCTGGAACTACGAGCGGGTCGTGGAGCTGCTCGCCGACCTCGAGGCACCCACCGTCGCCACGCCCGGAAACCACGACGTCCCCAAAGCCGGGGACGACCACGTGACCCCGGACGTGTCGGCGTTCGAGGAAACGTTCGTCCCCGAAGGACTCCCGCTCGTCCGCCAGGTCGGTGATCTCGACGTCCTCGTGATCGACAGCGCGACCCTCCCGGACGGCTCGCTCGCCGACGACCACCGGGGGGCGGTCTCACACGCACAGCTCGAGTGGCTCGAGGCGACCCTCCAGGTGGCGACGAATCCGATCGTCGTCTTCCACCACAACCTCCTGTCGATCCTGCGTAGCGACCTGGCCGGCCGGCCGCCGTGGCGGACGTACTCGGTGCGAAACGGGGCGACGGTCCTCGACCTGTTCGACCGCCACGGCGTCCCCCTCGTCCTCTCGGGACACCACCACGTCCCGGCGACGGTCCGCCGTGGCGAGCTCGTGCAGGTGATCGGACCCGCAGCCTGTGCGTATCCACAGGCACACCTCCTCGTCGACGTCGACGGGACGGGGACGACCGTCAGGCTGGTGCCCCACGCCGACGCGGACGGCCAGCGGGAGGCCTACGAGGCTCTGCTTGCGGGCCCGAGACGACAGCGGACGTTCGCGGGGCTCATCGAGCACACGCTCGACGCGGCGCCGCTGGTCGACGAGCGGGGCCGGGAGACGTCTCCACAGTCCCCGGCAGCCCCCGGCCGCCGGGTTCGGTGAGTCGACTGTCCCCGGCCGCCGGGTTCGGTGAGTCGACTGTCCCCGGCCGCCGGGTTCGGTGAGTCGACTGCCCCCGGCCGCCGGCTACGGCGCCCGGCCCGTCGCCGATCTATATATTCGAACGGGTGGCTATGTACACACACCGTTCTCACATATAAAGGGTTTACAACCACCGGCCGCCTACTGATCGACGACCGTGACGACCACGACCGCCACGCCCGAGCACGCGTTCGGGTGGCCCCACCGTCGGATCGACCTCGATGACTGGAACGACGTCTACGTGGTCGGCGACGTCCACGGCTGTCCGGACGCCCTCGACGCGCTGCTCGACCGGCTCGCGCTCGCCGAGGACGACCTCGTCGTGTTCGTCGGCGACCTGATCCGCAAAGGTCCGGGAAGCCGGGCGGTCATAGAGCGGGTCCGCACCTCCGATCGGATGCTGTCGGTCCGGGGGAACAACGAACAGAAGCTCATCGACGGGGACGTCTCGCTCCCGTCGCTCGGACCGACCGCCTACCGGTACCTCGAGGAGCTGCCGATCGCGATCTCCTGGGAGGGCGGTCTCGTCGTCCACGGCGGCGTCGACCCGTCCCGACCGCCGTCGGCTCACGACCCCGAGGAGCTGTTGACGATGCGTTCGGCCGGCGACGGGAGCGGCTACGACGGTCCGTTCTGGTTCGATCGGTACGAGGGGCCACCGCGGGTCTTTTTCGGCCACACCGTCCTCGAGCGACCGGTCGACCGCGAGTGGGCCGTCGGCCTCGACACCGGCTGTGTCTACGGCGGCGCGCTCACCGCCTACGACGTGCACGCCGAACGCTTTCTCAGCGTCCGGACCGACGAACACGTCCCCCGCCCACCCGAGAAGATCGTCTCGCCGGAGCCGTAGCGTCCCCGCCGAAGGCGTCCCCGGGATCGCACGGAGCCCGGCCGTCCGGTTCGCGGACCATCGGCGCCGAGACGGCTCGGACCTACCGAGACGTCCGGTTCGCGGACCGCCGGCGTCGACCCGGCTCGGACCTACCGAGACGTACGGAGCGCTCGATATCCCAACTAGCAGCGGTTTTGTACGCTCCCCGTGGAAGGGATAACCGTGCCACGTGACATCCACGCGGGGGAGACCGACCGATCGCGCGAGGCGCCCGGACGGCCGCTCGCACTCGAGTCGATCGTCGTCCGGTACGACGACCGCCCCGACCGCTGTACGATCGCCCCGAAGACGCGGACGGACGAGAACGCCCTCACGGCGTGGCTGACGGCCGACCTCTCGGCGTTCGTCGACCTCGGGAACGTCCGGTGAGCGCCGACGCCACCCCGGCGGCTCGCCCGGCCGACGACACGGCCCGACCCTCAACGGTTTTCTCCCGGCGGTCCGATCGTCTCCCATGAGCGAGGGTGGTGCCACGGCACGGTTGGGCCAGTCCGGCGTGGGGGTGATCGTCGGCGGCGTGGTGCTCGCCGTGGCGCTTCTCGGACTTCCCTTCCCGGCCGCGGCGGCCGTCGTCTGTCTGGGTGGGGTGGGGTGGCTGGCTCTCGGCGACGGGCAGCCGGCGACCCAGCGGGGCATCGGCGTCCTGGCCGTCGGCGCCATCGGCCTCGTGGAAGCGGCCGGCCTGGGACTCGGGCTGACGCCGTTCGCGCTGGCCGGCCTCGCCGTCGTCTTCGGGCTCTTCGACGTCGTCGCCGGGCGCGTCCTCGGTTCGCTCCGCAGGGACGGCTGAGCGCGGGAACTCGCCCCTGGATCGCCAGCTCCCCCCGACTGTCGGCTCTCGTGTGATCTATATACTCGTTCGTTTCGGAACCGACTTGTACTGTGGATATAGAGCGGCACCGAGCCGAATATATAACTATTAGAACACTTCTTACCCGTGCGTCTGGAACGATGCGACGATGGCACCAAGCCAACGCGGTGTGGGTCGGGATATCGGACGGAGAAGCGCACTCGCGACGATCGTCGGGACGGGAACCATCGCCCTCGCCGGCTGCATGGGCGGCGACGGCGACGGTCTCTCCGGAGAGATCCAGGCGTCGGGGTCGAACACCGTCGCACCGATCACGCAGGTCGCCGCGGAGGATTTCGAGGCGGAGTACCCGAACGCACAGGTGAACGTCGAACCCGAGGGGACCGGTGCCGGCTTCCAGGAGTTCTGTCGGGCCAACTCCGCGTTCCAGAGTGCGAGCCGAGAGATCACCGACGAAGAGATCGACCTCTGTGGCGAGAACGACGTCGAATACACCCACTACACCGTCGGCCAGGACACGCTCGCAGTCGGCGTCAACGAGGACAACGACTGGTGTGAGCGGATCACCCTCGACGAGCTCAACCAGATCTGGGAGTTCGAGTCCGACGTCCAGCAGTGGAGCGACGTCCGCGACGAGTGGCCCGACGAGGACATCGCACTCCACGCACGTGACTCCGCCTCGGGGACGTTCGACTACTTCACCGAGAACATCAACGGCGAGATGGGGAACATCCGCGACGACTACTCAGCGACCAGCCAGACCGACGAGATCTGGGACGCCGTCGCCGACAACGAGTACGCGCTGGGCTGGGGCGGCGTCGGCCACCTCCGGAGCCTCCAGGAACAGGGTGGCGAACTCAAGACGGTCGAGGTCGAGAGCGAACTGGACGGCGAGTTCTACCCGCCCGAAGAGCAGTACATCGAGGGTGGGGAGTACTCGCCGCTCGCCCGGCCGCTCTTTTTTTACTTCAATCACGCCGAACTCGAGGAAAACACGGACCTCATCGCCTCGTTCGCCCGTTTCTACATCAACAACCAACACGAGTTCGCGACGACGGTCGACTTCTACCGGGCGACCGACCAGGACATCGTCGACAACCACGACCAGCTCGATTCGGTCCTCGAGGAGATCGGCGCGGATCCCGACGACATCACCGTCGAGCGACAGGATCCCTGAACTGACCCGGTAACCCCCTTCACCACTATGAGTACTGAAAACCAACCAGGACCGGAAATTTCGGGCGACGACAGCCTCGAGGACGCACACGAGGCGGACAGACGCGTCCGACGGCTCTTTTTCGCCTGTGCGGCAGTCACGGTCGTGACGACGGTCGCGATCTTCCTGGTCCTGTTCGACAACGCCGCGAGTTACTTCTTCGGCGCCCGCGTGAGCGAAGTGATCTTCGGTGGCGACGCCTTCGAGCGGACCATCACCTTCTTCGAGTTCTTCACCGGCACGCGATGGGCCCCCGACCACTCGACGCCGGCCCACGGCGTGTTGCCGATCGTCTGGGGAACGCTCGCGATCACGATCGGCGCCGGCTTGGTCTCGATCCCGATCGGGACCGCGACGGCGCTGTACCTCTCCGAGTACGCCAGGACCGAGACGCGAAACAGGCTCAAACCGGTGCTCGAAGTGCTCGCGGGAATCCCGACCATCGTCTACGGCTACTTCGCGGTCTCGTTTCTCACCCCGGTGGTCGTGGGTGGGCTGGCGACGAACGTCATCAACCCGACCGGCGCCGTTCTCGACTCGATCAGCCACCTGGCTCCGTTCGTGCTCGAACCCGCTGCCGAGTGGATGATGGGCGTTCGCGTGGGCCGATACAGCCTGCTCGCCGGCGTCCTCGTCGTCGGAACGATGACGATTCCGATGGTCTCTTCGATCAGCGAGGACGCGATGCAGGCGGTTCCCGACGACCTCAGAAACGGCGCCTACGCACTCGGTGCGACCAAGTACCAGGTGTCACTCCGGATCGTCCTTCCGGCGGCCGTCTCGGGCATCTTCGCGTCGTACATCCTCGCACTCTCGCGAGCGATCGGTGAGACGATGGCGGTTACCCTCGCCGCCGGGTTCAACGCGAACCTGACGGCGAACCCGTTCGCCGAGATCATGACGATGACCGCGTACCTGGTCTCGATGGCCCGCGGTACCAGCGCCGTCGGCACCGTCGAGTACCAGAGCCTGTTCGCCGTCGGGCTGTTGCTGTTCCTGATGACGCTCACGATGAACCTGCTCAACGACCGGATGAAACAACGCTTCCAGGAGGAGTACCGATGAGTCTCCGGGACGGCACCGAGCTCTTCGCCGACGTCGATCTCGGCCGCGAGACGTTCCTCAATCGGGTCTTCCACGCCGTCCTCGTTGCGGCGTCGCTGTTCGGGTTCGTAATGCTGGTGTTGTTGATCTTCGACGTGCTCTGGGAGTCCTACCAGGCGTTCACGAACTTCCGGATCGATCCCGTACAGTTCCTCACGCAACCGTCGTCCTCGCGTGCCGAACGTGCGGGCTTTGGAGCCTCGATACTCGCGTCGGTCTGGCTGATGGTGTTGACGGCCGTCCTGGCCTTTTTCATCGCCGTCGGCTGTGCGATCTACCTGGTCGAATACGCGCCCAGAAACCGGGTGACCCGGCTGATCGAAGCGAACCTCGCGAACCTCGCGGGCGTTCCCTCGATCGTCTACGGACTGCTCGTGCTCGCGTTGATCGTCAACGACGCCGGCCTCGGCTCGATTATCCTGGCGGGGGCGATCGCCCTCGCGTTGCTCATCGTCCCGATCATCATCGTCGCCTCGATCGAGGCGATTCGCGCCGTTCCGAGCAGCGTTCGGGACGGCTCCTACGCGATGGGAGCGACCAAGTGGCAGACCATCCGGCAGGTGGTGCTCCCGCAGGCGATGTCGGGTATTCTTAC
>LKNG01000050.1 GCA_001564115.1 Natrialbaceae archaeon Tc-Br11_E2g8
CGGCGACAGCGATCGGATCCGGGGCCGTGTCGGTGGAAGCGATCGGATCCGGGGCCGTGCTGGTGGCGGTGGTCGGAGTTCGAAAGCCGTGTCGGCGACGGTCGGTCACTCCACCGTCGGCACCGGAACCGTCTCGAGGACGCGATCGATCACGTCGGCCTTCCGGACGCCGTCGACGGTCGCGTCCGGGGTCAACACGAGCCGGTGGGCGAGCGTCGCTCGTGCGACCCGTTTCACGTCGTCGGGTGTGACGTACTCGCGGCCGTGAATCGCCGCCCGGGCGCGGGCAGCCTCGAAGAGTCGCTGGCTCCCCCGCGGGGAGACGCCGACCTCGACGTGAGTCATCGTGCGCGTCTCGCGGGCGATCGCGGCGACGTACTGCAGGACGTCTTCCTCGACGTGGACGGTTTCGGGGGTCCGACGGAGCTGGGGGACCGTCCCGGGCTCGACGACCGACTCCACGGCCGGCGTCGGCTCCTCGCGGCCGGCCCGCCGGCGCAACAGCTCCACCTCGCCCGGTTCGTCCGGATACCCGATCGAGGTCTTCACCAGAAACCGGTCGACCTGGGCCTCCGGCAGCGGGAACGTCCCCTCCTGTTCGACGGGGTTCTGGGTGGCGACGACGAAAAACGGCTCCGGCAGTCGGTGGCTCTCGCCGTCGACCGTCACCTGTCCCTCTTCCATCGCCTCGAGCAACGCGGCCTGGGTCTTCGGGGGTGCGCGGTTTATCTCGTCGGCCAGCACGACGTTCGCGAAGATCGGCCCCTCGCGGAACTCGAAGCTCCGATCGCGCTCGTCGAACACGTACGTCCCCGTCACGTCCGCGGGCAACAGGTCCGGGGTGAACTGGATCCGCGAGAACGAGAGTCCGAGCGCGGTCGCCAGGCTGTTGGCCGTCAGCGTCTTTCCCGTCCCGGGAACGTCCTCGATCAGGACGTGGCCCCGTCCGACGACGCCGACGAGGATCGTCTCGAGGACGTCCCGGTCACAGATCACCGCCCCCTCGATCGCTTCGTGGATTCGCTCGCACGCCTCGTTCGCCCCGTCGACGTTCATGTACGTCCCCCACCGGAGCCCGCAAAAAACGGTTTCGTTCGCGGTCGGCACGTCGCCGACGGTCACGGACCGATCGGAGCGACGAACGGTCACTCCGGCAGTCGGACGGAGAGGCTGTCGTCGGGGCCGACGGCGAGCGCGATCAATCCGGCCGCGACCAGGAGGAAGACGACGGCGACGAGCGGACGCGCTCCCCGGACGAGCATCGAGGGGACGTACGCGATCGCGACGATACAGGCACCGACGGCGAGGCTCGCGCCGGCGTGTCGCAGTTCGATCCCGACCGTCGACGCGTCCCGGCCGAGCTGTCGGCCGATGCCGATCGCGTTGTTGCCCAGATCCCAGGCGAGAACCGACGCGAGGACGCCGACGAGGACGGCCGCCGACCGCGCGCCGTCGCCGGCGGCCACGAACACCCCGAGTACGAGCCCACACGCCGCCGTAGAGAGGAGACGCCGGTCACCGACCGAGAGCGCGAGCGCCGCGAGCAGCCAGCCGATCGTCGCGATCCCCGCGCCGGTCGTCGAGTACGGAACGGTCAGACTCCAGGCGATCCCCGCCAGGCAGACGGCGAAAAGCGAGCTCAGCGCCGCCGGCGAGCCGTCCGGTGGCTCCACGACCGGCCGGCTCATCGTCCACCCCAGACGCGTTCGAACGGCTCGTCCCACTCCCACTCGACGATCCGGACGCCGGCAGACCGGAGCGTGTCGATCCGCTCCCGGCGTTCGAGTCGAGCGATCGCCCGCTCCGGACCGTCGACCGTCGTCGGATCGGGGGAGACGACCGTGAGGGAGGCGCCTCTCGCCTGGAGGGTTCGAGCGACCGCCACGGCGTCGTCGTCACAGAGCGGCGAGAACAGGAGGAGTTCGGCATCCAGGGGCGCCAACCGGAGCACGGAGAGATCGTAGCCCGTCGACTCGGGTGGAGACACGCCGACTGCCTCGGCCGTGCCGAGGAGCCTCCGCCCCCGCGTCAGGTGCCCCTCACCCCGGGCCGGCCGGAGCCAGAGCGGCTCCGGCCCGATCGACGCCAGTCCGACGGCGTGTCCGTCAGCCAGCAGCGAGGCGAACGCGGTCGCCGCGCCGTCGACGGATCGATCGACGGCGTGGACGCCCACCGGGCCGACGGGCTGGCGGTAGGCCGCGGCCCGGGCGTCGACCGCGACGATCGCGGTCGCCGGCCGCGCCTCGTGGTAGGAGATCGTCGACAGCTCCCGGCTCCGGGCGTAGCGGTTCCAGTCGATCCGGCTCGCCGGATCACCGGCGTGGTACTCCCGGAGGCTGTGAAACTCGACTCCCGATCCCGCTTGGGCCGTCGTTCTCCGGCCGCCGGCACGGCGACCGGAGCTGAACTGCCCTCCCTTCGAGGCGAGCGGTTTCGCCGCCGGGAGACACGTGATCGTCGGCGACCTGTCGGCCCGGACGCGTCTCACCACCTCGGTCGCGCCGGTGACCGTTCTGGCGAGGACGAGCGCCGGCTCGAACCGGTGCCGGCCCCGTCTGGCCGCGATCGAGTACCGTATCGTCCGCGATCCGCCCGGTTCTAGCACAGCGGACCCTCTCGGGGTGCCGGCGGAGACGCCCAGCTCCGCCGGCACGCCGTCGACGATCCGCAGGTCCTGGAGCGTCCGATCGCCGTCGTTGGAGACGGTCAGCGTCACGTCCACCTCCGCCTCCGGCTCCGGGCTCGTCTCGGTCACCGTCCGCTCGATCGAGACGTCCGGCTCCGGAGGGCCGACGATCCGGCCGTAGACCGCGAAACCGATGCCGATCGTCGAGGCCAGGATCACCGGCGGCTGCTGGTAGAACACCCCGAGGGCGAGACCGAGCAACGCGAGGACGCTGATCCCGGACCAGTGGCCGGTTCGACGCTGGAGGACGTCGGCCGAGCTCCCCGTTCCGTGCTCCTGACGGCCGATCGCGCCGCGTCCTGGCGGCGAGTCGTCGTCGACCTCGACGCCGCCGGCCTCGGCGACGGCCCGCATCGACCGACGGAGCTCCCGCCGTGCGGTGATCGCCTCCATCCCGATCGCGTCGAGCAGCCGATCGGCGAGCGATCGACGGTCGTCGGGGGGCCGATCCCACCGCTCGATCCGCTCGTCGATCGATCGGTACGCCTCGTCTCCCCTGTTCCGGACCGATGCGACGGCACGCCGGAGGTCGTCCCCCGGCGCGGGAACCGACGCCGCCGCCTCCCGTGGCGGCGGGATCGTCTCCCCGACCGGGCCGGCCAACCGGTGCCGTGCGAGCCGGTAGCTCTGGAAGAGAAAGAGCGCCAGCAGTCCGTACAGTCCCAGCCGACTGAACGCCTCGAGTGCGACGACGGCGTCGGCAGGGAGCGCCGACAGCAGTCGGTCGGCGGCGAGGAAGACGCCGCCGCCGACCGCGACGGCGACGACCGCGCCGAGGACGGCGACTCGGCGGACGACCAGGTCGGGAACCGTCCGTTCGGAACGAGCGTCGGCCGGGGGATCACCGCGCCCGTCGTCCGATCCCCGGGACGGTGCGTTCGACCGGCCAGCCGCGGCCGTCGAGGACGAGTCCGCGCTCATCCGCGATCTCCTCCCGACCCGGCTCGATCGCCCCCGTCGTCCGTTCGCGTCGGCCCGGCTCGATCGCCCCCGTCGTCCGTTCGCGTCGGCCCGGATCGGTCGTCCTCGCCGTCGAGTTGCGTCGACTCGGCTCGATCGCTCCCGACGTCCAGTCGTGCCAGTAACGTCTCCGCTCGCTCCTCGAGGTCGGCCGTCGGCTCCCGCCGTCCGTACCGACAGGCGTCGAAGAGGTCGGCGAGGTCGGCGACGGCGTCGGCGTCGAACCCGCGCTCGATCGCGACGGTCCGCACCTCCCCGGAGGTCGCCGTCGCGTCCGGTCCGACCGCCTCGACTACCGCCTGCCACGCACGGAACACGCCGTTGTCCGCCGGTACGTCCGGAGCACGGAGGGTAGGGGGACGGGCCGGATCGGACGGCACCTCCGTCGCCGTGGCTTCGTCCGTCTCCGATCCCCCCGACGCCGCCGGCTCGTCGCCCACCCGACGCAGTCCGAGAAACGCCCTGGCCAGAACGAGCCCGCCGAGGAGTGCGGCCACGACGAGCGGAAAGTACTCGGGGACGGCCGCCGAGACGGCCACGCCGCCCGACGCGGCGCCGAGGACCAGTATCGACGCCACGACCGCTCCGACGACGAGAACGCCCGCGACGCGTCCGGGGCGGGCTGATGCGACCTTCGCGAGCGCCAGGAGGGCGAGAGCTCCCATCCCGAGGAGGAGCCACTCGGCCGGGAACGACCCCCCCTCGCCGACGTCGGGCTCGGTGCCGCCGTACTCCTCCAGCAGCTCCCGTTCGTCCTCCCCGAGATCGGCGGGATCGATCCCGCCGTCGACGAACGAGACGGCCCCCGGAAGCGCCGGTGCGGCGAGGGAGACGGCGAGGATTCCCGAGAGTCCCAGACAGGCGAGCGCCACCGTCCTCGCGTCCATCTCTGGGTGCCCATCGGGAGGGAGAACGGATAGGAGTTACCGATCGCGCTCGTCGAACCGCTAGAACAACACGAGCCAGGAGACGCCGATGAAGATGACCATCCCGAAGACGTCGACGACGTTCGTCACGACGGGGATCGTCGTGTCGTCGGGATCGATACCCAGCCGGTAGGAGACGTAGGTCGTCGCGAAGCTGAAGACGACGGCGATGACGGCCACGGACATCCCGCTGACCAGCGAGATGAAAAGCAGGGTGGCCAGCCCGATCGGGCCGTCGAAGAGGACGAGTCCGATGAGGTAGGCGCCGAACGCGAGCGCCGTGAAGATCGTCGCCGCCAGCGCCAGGATCGCGAGGACGTTCGCCCACAGCACCCGATCGCGCGGGTCGAGTTCGGTGGTTCCCAGGTGAAATCGCGTGGAGAGCCGCGAGCTGAGGATCGCCCCGAGGTTCCCCCCCATGTCGACCATCGTCGGCACCATCACCGCGAGGATGGCGAACCGCTCTAGAAGCTCCTCTGCGCTCTCCAGGGTGATCCCCGCCGCGAGCACGATGATCGAGAGGACGACGAGCAACGGGAACATGTTGCCGACGATCGTCCGCCACTCCCAGCTGCCGAGCGAGCCCGACGGGACGACCATCAGACGATCACCTCGACGATGCCGATCGCGAGCAGCATGAACACCATCCCGAAGATGTCACCGAGGGTGGTGACGATCGGGCCGACGAGGTTGTCCGGATCGTACCCCCGCTTGTAGCCGGCGAAGATCAGGAGCAAGAGCCCGAAGATCAACACCACCGACGTGAGGACGCCGGCGATCAGCATGATGCCGACGAGCTCGTACAGCGCCGCCGCGGGCCATCCGAGGACGAGCAGGGCGAGCCAGGTGACGACGCCGATGACGATCGAGATGCCGATGCCGTTGATAAACGAGGCGATGACGGCGTTGACCAGCCGGTCGTTGCGCTCGAACGCCGGCGGGAGCAACCCCTGGTGGAGCCCACTGGAGATCCGGCCACCGAGCGCGCCGTAGACGTTCCCGCGGGTGGCCAGGAAGACGGGCACCATCACGAGCAACCCCGGAAACCGCTCGACGCTCTCGACCATTCCCTCGAGTACGACACCGGCGAAGAGCCCACCGCCGAGTGCGATAAACAGGATCGGGATCGCCTCCCGGTAGATCGACCAGAACTCCTGCCGAACGCTCATATCCGCCCCTCGGACAGTCGGCTGTTAAAGATGTCGGGACGGAACGCGGGACACCGACCGTGCTCGGGGCGTTCGTTACGGGATCCGACGACCCCGGCAGCGGACCACGACGGGCCCGTATCAGGCCTCCGGCCGGCCGAACACCGCGAGCGCCAGCTCGGCGTGCTCGCGGACCGCCGGGTCGGCAGCCGACAGCTCCTCGAGACGCTCCGTCGGTGCCTCGTCGAAGGCGTCCGATCGGTGTCTGAGGACCGCGAGCAATGCCTCGACCTGATCGGCGTCCCCGGCGGTGGGATCGGCGTCGAGCCGCTCGCGGACGGCCTCGACTGTCCGCCGGGGCCGTGCCTCGGCGACGTGGCTCAGACACCGCAACGCGGCCGTCGTCTCGGCGTCCGGCCGCTCACAGGCGTGCTCGAGGACGGCGTCGACCGTCGGCACGACGTCGGCCGGCGTCACGGCCGCGAGCTCGGCCAGACACTCGAGGACGAGCCCGTCGCAGTCGGCGTCGGGGTCCTCGAGCAGCCCGCGTAGCTTCGGCACGGTCGGGGCACACCGCTCGGGGCGCTCCTCGAGGGTCGTCCGGACCGTCCGTAGCGCCTCGCGTCGACGTTCGACTTCCTGTGCGTCCAGCCCGGCGAGCGTCGCGGACAGGTCGAAGCCGTCGCTCGACGCCACGGGCTCGTCGGAACGGCTCCCATCCCCCTGCATCCGGGCACACGGTTACCGATGGGCCGTATAAGCGTTCCGATCGTTCAGCGTATCCGAACGGAGCCGCCAGCCTGGGAACGGGCGGGGAGCGGAGCCGCCAGCCTGGGAACGGGCGGGGAGCGGAGCCGTCAGGCCAGCCACTCCTCGGGTTTGGTGTCGTAGTCGACGTCGTCGGCGGCGAGCCCCTCGACTTCCTCCCAGGGGACGTCCTCGACGACGACCTCCTCGCCGTCGTACCGGAGCCGTTTGCCCCGCTCTTCGGGCTCGGGCTCGCGGTTCTGGCGTCTGGCCACCTCGAGGTCGTGCTCGTCGACCTCGGGGACGATCGTCAGCAGGTTCACCGGGCGACCCCAGAGCTCGAACACCCGCTGTACGGTCGCCGCGGCCTGCTCTAGGTCGAGGGCGACGCCGTTGTACTGGTGGCCGAGCAACAGCTCGCCGGCGTTGTTGTAGTTGCCGTCGTAGACGGCGATCGTCGGCTTCCCGAAGTTGGTAAACTGGAGCAGGAGCTTCCGTTTGACGTCCGCGGGGTCGGTACTCGAGACGTGGTACTGGCCGGTCGCCCGGGAGTACTCGTAGGCGAAGAAGTCGTTCTCCGCGACGAACTCGTCGGTGAGGAACTGATCGAGGAAGGTGACGTCGTTGTGGCTCTCCCGGACGTCGAACAGCCGGTCCCAGCCGGCGGTGTACTCGACGTCAGCGAGGGCCTCCTCGACCGAGCCGTAGCGGGCGTCGTCGAAGAGGTACCGGCCGATCCGCTCCAGCTCGTTCTGGCTCACCCGTCGGAGAAAGCCCCGGTGTTGGGGCCTCACCAGCGAGTAGTTCCGGCGGGCGAGCCCCTCGTAGGTGAGCAGTTTCCAGGGGTATCGTTCCGCGTCGATCTCGCCCGTCCGGGCCGCCGCGACGCCCTCGTCGTCGATCCACCGGTCGGGCAGCGCCGCGACGGCATCCAGATCGTCCGTGGGGAGCGCCGAGAGCGTCTCCGGTGGCTCGAGGTGCTCTAAAACCGCCCCGAAGTCGACGACGTCCTCGAGGGTGCGCCAGCTGATCCCCTCGACCCGGAGCAGCCGCTCTAGGACCTCCCGGCGGTTCGTGACGTTCTCGACGTACTCCCAGAGGGCGAGCCCCAGGCTGTAGGGGTTGAGCCCGCCCGAGCCGAGCACCTTCGACATGTGGTCGGCGTAGGTGAGAAACTCGTCGTCGTCGGCGAAGCCCTCGTCGGCCATCATCGTCGACTCCCAGTAGCTGGCCCACCCCTCGTTCATCACCTTCGTCATCTTCTGGGGGGCGAAGTAGTACGCCTCCGTCCGGAGCATATCGAGGACGTCCCGTTGCCACTCGGACATCTCGACGGCCTTGCCGGCCTCCTCGTCGTAGGCTTTGCCGTGCTCTCTGAGGAAGCCGAGCAGGTCCTTCTCCGGCTCGGCCGGCACGTTCGGCCGGTCGCCGTCCTCCTCTATTGCCGCCAGCCACTCGTCGTCGAACACCTCGCCTCTGACCTCCTCGGAGAGCCCGAGATCGTCGAGTTTCTCCGCGAGGTCGTCCTCGAGTTCGACCCCGCCCTCGAGGTCGAGTCGACGGCTGAACGCCCGGTGTTGGTCGATGTTGTCCTCGAGGCTGAGACAGTGGTCGATCCACCGTTCGACCTCGGCGCGGTCGATCTCCGGGTCGGCCATGTACTCGTCGATCGCCCGGGCGTGACGTTCCAGGGTCGCCGCCGCGTCGACGGCGCCGGCGTCCTCGCGGGCGCCGGTGAACAGCCCGAACCACTCGTTTTTCGCGAAGAAGTCGGCGTGGGCCTCGACGTGGGTGATGACGGCTTTCTGGTCGGCCAGCGTGTTCGACTCCTGGAGGAACGCGTGGGAGGGGTTGTCGTTGTTGACGATCTCGAAGGCCTTCCCGCCGGTGTAGCGGTCCTGTTTCCGCTGGCGGTCGTACCCCATCCCCCACCGCCAGTGGGGGTACCGCGACTGGAAGCCGCCGTAGGCGATCAGCTCGTTCATCTCGTCGTGGTCGACGATCCAGTAGTTGACCGGGTACGGCTCCAGGCCGAGCCGCTCGGCCAGCTCGCGGGCCTCCGAGACCGGCTCCTCCAGCTCTCCGGCGATGCGCTGTTTGTGGTATCGTTCCGTATCACTCATGGCTCTCTCCCCGTGCCGGCGGTCGTTTCCCGCCACTCTTCCCGTACGGCCGCTCTCCGGCTCGCTTCCCGTGTGGTGGTCGTTCGTCGGTCCCGGTGCCGACGGTCGTTCGTCGGTCCGCTTCCCGTGTGGTGGTCGTTCGTCGGTCCGCTTCCCGTGTGGTGGTCGTTCGTCGGTCCGCTTCTCGCGTGCCAGTCATTCGTCGGCTCCCTCCTCCGTGCTGAGTATCTCGTAGATCGCGTCGGTCACGTCCTCCTCGTCGTTGACGTACGCCACCGCGACGTCGTCGTCCTCGCCGAACCGTCGCTCTAGCTCCTCGGCGTGGGTCGCGTTGATCGCGTTGCCCGAGGGCTGGGTCTCGACGTAGGCGTGGAGGTTCGCCGGGATCTCCTCGATCAGCGGGATCACCCGCTTTTCGGTGTCGTTGCTCGAGTTCTCGGAGTCGCCGGCGGCGAAGACGTACCGGTTCCACTCGCTCCATGGGTACTCCTCCAGGATCTCGACGGCGAGCTCGTAGGCGCTCGAGATCCGCGTCCCGCCGCCGCTGCGGATGCCGAAAAACTCCTCGCGGTCGACCTCCCAGGCGTCGGCGTCGTGGGCAACGTACCGGAACTCGGCGTTGTCGTATTTCCCCTGGAGATACCAGTCGAGCGGCGTGAACGTCCGCTCGACCAGTTCGCGTTTCTTCTCGCGCATCGAGCCCGAGACGTCCCGGATGTTGACGACGACGACGTTTTTCTCCCGTTCCTCGACGATCTCCGGATAGCGGTAGCGCTCGTCCTCCCGCCGGAAGGGGACGTGGCCGATCCCCTCCCGACGGATCCGTGCGCCGACGCTCTCGCGTTCGACGTTCTCCTCGACCGCCTCGATCGAGGGCCACCGGCCGCGTTCGGTCCCGGCGTACAGCTCCTCGACGGCGGCCATCGAGACCGGCATGCTCTCCCCGCGGGCGTACTCGAACACCTCCCTGGGGGTGATCCCCTCGACCGCACAGATCTCCTCGAGGAACGCCTCGTCGAACTCCATCGAGAGCTTGCGTTTCAGCCCCTCTTTGAACATCCGCTCGAAGTCGAGGGTGCTGTCCGGGCCGGATCGGGTCAGGTCGGTAAACGGCCCCTCTTTCTCCTCGATCACCCGTTTGCCCTTCGGCTCGAGGTCGAGGCCCAGCTCCTCGTCTAGCTCCCTGGCGAACTCCTCGGGATCCATCTCGTAGTACTCGTGTTCGCCGCCCTCCTCGCCGGGCTCCTCGCCGTCGCCGTCGTCGCCCGGCTGTGGCTGGGGCTGGCCGACCGGCTGGCCGACGTCGGGGGTTCCGCCGTCGCCCTGTCCGACCCCGCCCCGATCCCGCTGGTCGTACTCGAACTCCGGTAAGGAGACGATCTTGACGGGGATCTCGATCCCGTCCCGTCGGCCCCCGCCGAGGTCGCCGTATCTGATGAAGTCGGCCAGATCCTGCCGTCGGGCCTCGCCGACCTCCCTGAACCGCTCGACGTCGTCTCTCAGTCCCATCTGTAGTTCACCTGTCCCATGACGTGTCTGCTGGTCAGCTCCGCGGCCGCCCGCGAGTAGCCGAACTCCTCGACCATCGTCCCGATCGCCGTCTCCTTTACCGTCTCCGTCTCCGTCCCGCTCGGGGGGTCGTCCCACTGACGGGGATCGAAGTCCTCGAACGTCCGGCGGACGTCGTCCCAGTCGTTGCTCTCGAGGACGGCCTTGATCACCGGAATCGCCCCGAGATCGACGTCGGCGACGCTGAAGTCCTCGTCCCGACGCTCCCAGGCGTGGCGGTTCAACGCGGTGATCACCTTCTCCCGGCGGAACGTCCGGACGCTCTCGCGTGGCCGATCGCCCCGGTAAGCCTCCTCGGTGAACCGCCCGAGGGATTCGACCTCGAACAGCTTCATCTTCAGCGGATCGGGCTCGATCTCCTCGCCGCGGTCGTTCCGGAGGCTCTCGCCGGTCTCCCAGGCGTAGACGTGCTCTACGTACTCGGCGACGGTCCCCTCGTCGACCCGTCTGGCGTGCATGATCGCGTCGACGACGTCGGCCTCCTGGCGGTCGAAGATCGCGTTTTTCACGGGCACGACGCGGTTTTCGAACTCCGAGCGCTCGGCCGTCGAGAAGACGGGCGCGTCGGCCAGCCCGTCGGCCATCGCGTTGAGCACGTCCCGGGGCATGATCACGTCCTCGACGGGCAACTCGGGGTGGTGGCGGTCCCGCTCGGTCTGGAGCAGGTCCGCCAGCGTGTCCCGGGTAAAGGTCACCGGGATGCCGGCCTCGCCGTCGTCGGCGCCGTCGTCGAACTCGAACTCGGATTTCTCGATCCGGCTGTCGCCGTCGAGCAGGTAGCCCCGATCGAAGATCGACGCCTTGTCGACGAGGTCGAGCCCGGAGGGCAGGTCGCCGTCGTCGAGCCGGGTGACGACGGCGTACAAGGCGGCGGCCTCGATCGCGTGGGGGGCGAACTCCCGCTCGCTCGTCGTCCGGTCCGCGTCCCGGACGGTCACCGTCACCGGCTCGCGGATCCGTGCCTCGAGTTTCTCGTACTCCTCGGCGTCCCAGACGGCCGTCTCGCCGGTCAGCTCCCGGCGGATCAGCTCGGCTTCGAGGCTGAGGTTGGTGAGGTAGCCGAACTCGTGTTTGTCCAGGCGGCGTTTGAGCGCCTTCAGCGGGTCCGTCCCGTTGCGCTCGGCGTGCTGGTTCAGCTGGGCCTCCAGATCGGGGTTCGAGATGATCAGCAGCTGGGTGTCGACGTCCATCCCGATCCCCTTGTCGAGCTTGACCGACCGCTCGTCGGGGACGTTGAGCAGCTTCCGGAGCAGGTCGGCGTGCTGGGCGGCGTCCTCGACGATCGTCAGCCCGCCGTTGCCCTGGGAGAGCGCGCCGTCGTAGGAGAACGCCTGGGGGTTCTTCCGGCCACGGGAGTCCAGTTCCTGGAGCATCCCGTGCATCCAGGAGCCGACCAGCCGCTCTTTGGGCGAGCCGTCGTCCTCGCTGTGGAGCACGCCGACCCCTCTGCCGACGTCGACGACGTAGTTTTTCACCCGGAGGTGTCGTTCGTCGACGATCGCAGAGAACAGCTCTTCGTGGCCCTGCCGGCGGTACCGTTCCTCTAGGAACTCGTAGGCCTCCCGGGAGAACGGATCGAGCTCGACGTCGACGTCGATCGGGACGTGGTCGTCGAGCTCGTCGTTCAGCGCCGCCACCAGCTCCTCGCGGACCTCCTCGGGGAACACCGAGAGCGGGTGGCTCTGGACGGGGCTCTCGTACCAGTGTTCGTCGTCGCCGACGGTCGGATCGCCGCCGTAGCTCAACCCCCGGTCGTCGCCCGCGGCCGCCCGGACGTTCCACTCGACGGTGTACCGCCGGCCGGCCGGGCTCTTCGAGTACTCCCGGAGGCCGTTGACCAGACACCGCTTGAGTTCGGATTTGCCCGTCGCGGTCGGCCCCTCGAACCAGACGATCTTCTCGTCTTTGCCCCGGCGCGTGGCGATCGATCGCAGGTCGTCGACGAACGCGTTCAGCGTCTCGGTGTTGCCGAGGACGGCGTGTTCGCCGCCGTTGTACGGATCGTCGAAAAACCGGTAGCGACGTTTGCGTTCGCCCTCCTCGACCACCTCGCGGGTGCCCGCCGCTTCGATCGCCTCGAGGAGGTACTTCGCGGCGTGGGCGGCCAGGCCGGGCTCCTCGAACAGCCGGTCGACGTAGCCCGCGAGGCTCATCGGCTCCTCGTAGGTCTCCTCGAGGCGGTCGTCGGCGGCGCGTACGTACTCGTCTCCGGTCATCACTCGATCTCGGCTTTGGCGACCTCCGCGCCGGCGAACTCGAGGACCTCCTTGGCGCCCGCCTCGGAGTACCCCTGCTCGATCAACGCGTCGATCCACGAGCCACGCTCGTCGTCGTCGACCTCCCCGGCGCTGACCAGCGCGGAGAAGTTGATGTTGTGTTTCTTGTCCTCCCAGAGTTTCCGCTCTAGGGCCCGGCGTAGCCGCTCGTTGTCCTGGGGGTCGAACGCCTCGCCCTCGCGGGCCCGCCGGGAGACCCAGTTCGACACCTCCTGGCGGAAGTCGTCCTTGCGATCCTCGGGGACGTCGAGTTTCTCCTCGACGCTCCGCAGGAACGTCTCGTCGGGCTCCTGTTCGCGGCCCGTCAGCTCGTCTTCGACCGTGTCGTCGTCGATGTAGGCCATCACGTGGTCCATGTACTTCTCGCCCTGGCGGCGGATCTCCTCTATGTCGTAGGCCAGCGCGTGCCGGACGTCCTCGATCGCCCGCTCGCGGTACTCCTCGCGGACGGTCTCGAGATAGCGGTAGTACCGCTCGAAGTTCTCCTCGGGGATCGAGCCGTGGTGCTCTAAGTTCTCCTCGAAGAAGTTGAAGACGGTAAGCGGCGAGAGAAAGCCCCGGCTCCGGTGTTTCGAGTCCATGATCGCCTCGGCGATCTCGTCGCCGATAAACCGCGGGGAGATCCCGACCATCCCCTCGCCGATCTCGGCTTTCGCGGCCGCCTCCTCCCGGAGTTTCCGCACGTCTAGCTCCTCCAGCTCGTCGACCTCGCCGTTGTAGGCTTTCGCCTTCGCGAGCAGGTCGATCGTCTCCGCGTCGGGCTCCTCGATCCGGGTGAGCACGCCGAAGAGTCCGGCCATCTCCAGGGTGTGTGGCTCGACGTCGATGTCCGGGACGTCGGCGTTGTTCAGCATCTTCCGGTAGATCGAGGCCTCGTCCTCGTAGGAGAGGACGTACGGGAAGTCGATCCGCTTGGTGCGGTCGTTGAAGGCCTCCATCTTCTCGTCGCCTTTCTTGTCTTTGTACTCGGGCATGTTCGTCCGGCCGACGATCACCTGGTCGATGTCGATCCGGGGGTTGTTCTTCGGTTTGATCGTCTGCTCCTGGGTGGCGTGGAGGAAGTCATAGAGGAACTCCCGCTGGAGTTTGAGCAGCTCCTCCCCGGAGAAGAGGCCGCGATTCGCGTTACAGAAGGCCCCCGAGTAGTCGAACGCACGCGGGTCGCTCTCCCCGTAGACGGCGATCTTCGAGTAGTTGACGTCGCCGGTCAGCTCGGTCTCGTCCTGGTTTTTCTTGTCTTTGGGCTCGAACGTCTCCAGACACTGGCGTTTGTTCTCGTCGGCGATCAGCCGGACGACCTCGACGTGCTCTTCGAGGACGGCCTGGAGGTCGTCGTCGTAGTGGGCCAACAGCCGATCCATGTAGAGCTCGCTTTCGGGATCGAGGCTCTGCTCGTTGCGGATCGTGTACGGCGCGTCGAGCCGGTCGTTCAGGTCGTCGATCACCGACTGGCGCTGCTCGAGCGGGAGGAGCACGAGCGGATCCTGGTTCATCGGCGAGCGGACCGCGTCGTCGGCGGGGTCCTGGTCGTGGATGACCTCACAGAGGTTCCGCCAGCGGAAGGTGTACATCCGCCCGTCCTCCCGGAGGGTGTAGTCCTCGAAGTAGGTGCGTATCTGCCGGTCGAAGTGGGACTTCCCGGAGCCGACGGGCCCGAGCAGGAGCTTGATCCGGCGTTCGGGCCCGAGCCGTCTGGCGCCCGATTTCACCTTGTTGACGAACTCGTGGATCGACTGGTGGATCACCGTCCCGTAGAAGGTGTTCTCCCCGTCGCCGAGTGGATCCCGGCTCGCCAGGTGGTACTCGACGACGCCCTCGGTCTCGTCGTAGCTCGTCCCGTAGTAGTCGAACATGTCCGCGACCCGCTGGTGGGCGTTTCGGGCGATCTTCGGCTCCTCGTAGAGCTCCCGGAGGTACCACTCGAAGGATCTGGTCTCCCGCAGGTCGGCGGGTATCGACTCCCTGTACTCGTTGCTGAGCTCCGCCAGCGTCTCGATGTCACCGGTCATGGTTTCTCTCGTTCCCCGTCACGTTCACTGCCCTCGGTACCTGCCCCGCGGCCGACGGAGCCGCCTCTCCTCGCGTCTCGGTGCGGCGGAGAGTCCGGATCCGTTCGGGCGGCGGCCTTCGTTGTCATGTGTGAACTCCCACCACTCCGGCCGGCTGACGGCCCGGTCGACAGCTCGTGACGACCGCACGCCGGGGACGGGCGTGGAGTGGATCGGTCCGGTGGACGGATACCGATAGTATTTAATGAGTGAG
>LKNG01000051.1 GCA_001564115.1 Natrialbaceae archaeon Tc-Br11_E2g8
GCGAGGGGCGACGACCGACGGAACCGGCACGTCGGCGAGCCGGTCGAGCAACCCGGCCAGCCGGTCGGGGTCGTCGATCGCGAGGAGCAGACAGTCCCCTCGGAGGGGGTCGATCCCCTCGACGGCGTCGTCGTCGAGATTCTCGACCGCGGCGTCGATCCCCGCCAGCCGGTCGTCCTCGCCGATCGCGAGCACCGCGAGCTCCTCGGCGTCGTCCTCGCCACGGGCGGTTGCCCCCTCCGGGCCCGTCATTCTCGCGTCGGGAGACGGCGGCGAGGCGAATAAGGGTACTGTTCGCTGCAGTTCCGGCGATCCAGCGACCGTCGCCGATCGCTCCGGGCCGTCAGCGATCGGTCCGGGCCGTCTGTGGCCTCCGCGGGCCATCATGTCCGGGCCGTCTGTGGCCTCCGCGGGCCGTCAGTACTGGTCTGGGCCGTCTGTGGCCTCCGCGAGCCGCCAGTGACCGTCGCCGGTCGCGACGACGACGCCGCGTCGGTCCATCTCCGCGAGCACCTCGCCGAGCCGGTTTGGCTGGGCGACCTCGAGTTCGATGCGGCCGACGCCGTGGTCGGCGGCCAGCAGCCGCCGGACGTCGTCCTCGGCGAACGTCCCGTGGTCGGATCGCTCCACGACGCCGGCGATCAGCTCGCTCATGTCCTCGATGAAGTTCCAGGGGTAGACGACCCACGTCCACCTCGGCAGCCGCTCGCCGACGTAGTCGGGCTCGAACGCGCTGGTGTCGAGCAACTGGAGCGTCGCGGTCCGGAGCTCGCCGACGTCGCGGTCCTCGACGTACGCCCGTGCGTGCTCGATCGAGCCGCCCGTGTCGGCGATGTCGTCGACGATCAGCACGTCCTTGCCGGCGACGCTCCCTTCGGCCATCGGATACCGCACCGTGGGCTCGCCGCTCCGTTCGGCGGTCCCGACGTAGTGTTCTACCTTCAGGCTCGTCAGGTCGTCGAGCCCGAGGAAGTCACAGAGACACCGGCCCGCGAACCAGCCCCCGCGGGCGAGCGCGACGATGACGTCCGGCTCGAACGCGTCGGCGCGGACGTCGTCGGCCACCGACCGACAGAGCCCGTAGATGTACTCCCAGTCGGTGATCGTACAGTCGAAGTCGTCTGGCAGGTCGGACATCGTCCTCCGGGAATCCGACGCGCGAGAGGGGGTTAAACGCGACGGATTCCGACCTCGCCGAGCCGGAGAGTCAGCCTCGATTGGTAATCGTCACTAGCAATAGTTTTAATACTCGGGTCGTGGCCGGGAGAAACGTCATGGATTCACCGACGGCCTGTTCGCTGCTGGCGAGCGCCGAACGGCAGCTCCTCCTCCGGACGCTGCTCGAGGGCGACGGCCCCGAGACCGTCCCCGAGCTCGCGCGGGCAGTAGCCGAGACACCACGCACCGAGTTCGAACGGCCCGAACCCGCCCGGATCGCCCTCCAGCACGTCCACCTGCCGACGCTCGCCGACCACGGCGTCGTCGAGCACGACGACGGACTCGTCGCCCCGACGCCGGAAGCCCACGCGCTGGGGGAGCTGCTCGACGCGGCCGCGGCGTTCGACCGGTCGTGGGCCGACGACGCCGTCGACCGCCAGCCCGGCTTCGGGCGGTCGTAGATCCCTCGGCGTCGGGCGGTCGTAGCCCCCTCTGCGTCGGGCGGTCGTCGCCGACCGAACGCGATTCCGGGGACTCACGAACCGATCGCGGGGGAGCTGTGGCTCGGTTCCGGCAGCCGTGGCTCGACCTCGGGAGCGCCCCTCTCCCGGAGGACCCGTGGATTGATGGCCCGCGGGCGTCGGGGGGACGTATGGAGACGATTCGCGTCCTGCAGGTCGACGCGTTCACCACGGAGCCACTCGCCGGCAACGCCGCCGGCGTCGTGCCGGATGCCGCGGGGCTCGGCGCCGAACGGATGGAAGCGATCGCCCGGGAGCTGTCGGTCAGCGAGACGGCGTTTCTCTCCCCGGGCGACGACGCCGACTACCGGATCCGGTACTTCACCCCTCGCCGGGAGGTCGACCGCTGCGGTCACGCCACGGTCGGCGCCGCCGTCCACCTCCGGGAGGCCGGCGTCGTCGACGACGCGGTGAGCTTCGAGACGAACACGGGCGTCCTCGAGGTCGAGTTCGAGGGAGACGGCACCGTCTGGATCCGCGAGGAGCCCCCGACGGTCCGGGAGGTCGACGTCGGCCACGGCCGGCTGGCGGACGCCCTCGGGATCGATCGGGCGGCCCTCGAGGGGATCGGCGCCGACCTCCCGCCCGCGGTCGCCTCGACGGGGCTTCCCTTCCTGATCGTCCCGGTCGCGTACCTCTCCGATCTCGGCTCCGCCGAGCCGGATCTCGCGGCCATCGAGGAGCTATCCGCAGACGTCGAGGCGATCGGCGTCTACGCGTTCACCTTCGACACCCTCGCGGCCGAGGCGACCCTCCACGGCCGCGCGTTCGCCCCCGCAGCCGGGATCGCCGAGGATCCGGTCACCGGAACCGCGAGCGGCGCCGTCGCCGCCTACCTCGATCACGTCGGCGCGTTCGAGGCCGACGCGTGGCGAGCCGACACCGGAGCCGTCCCGACGGGGCCGACCGCCGGCGGGGAACTGGGGGTCGACGCGGCTCCGGACGTCCGGATCGACGTCGACGGCCCGCCCGCGGAGCTGCGTCTCGAGCAGGGACACTTCCTCGACCGGCCGGGGACGGTCCGGGTCCGCCCCGGAAGCCGTCCCCAGGTCGGCGGCCGCGGCGTCGTGGCCCTCGACGGACGGCTCGCGATCCCGGACGCGACGGACGAGGACATCCTGGAAGTCTGATCGGAGCCGACGCGGGGGCCGGAAGCCGACCCGACGGCGTCCGGGACGTCACGGGGACCAGATTCCGTCCTCGCGGTCCATCGCGGCGACGACGACGACGTGTGGGAGGGTCAACAGCGCGATGCCGACGAGGTACAGCCCGATGAGCTCGTCGATCCCCCCCGGCGTCGACGGGACGGCCAGGGCGAGCGCTGCGAGGACGACCAGCGCGCCCGCGGTCATCGGCGCGGCGTCGCGGGCGAACCGCCGGCAGGCGGCGAGGATCGCGCCCCGCTCGAGCGCCTCGTGGGCGACGTCGTCGACCAGCATCGTCCGCAGGATGTGGCGCACGGAGTGCCAGAGGGTAAAGTAGAGACCGATCGCGAGGATCGGCGGCACGAGCGCGAAGAACGCGACCAGTCCGACGGTCTCGCCCGCGTCGACCAGCCACGGTCCGTGGCTCCCCGCACGGACGTAGCCGACGGCGAGGCTCGCGACCAGGGCCGCCCCGAAGGCCACGCCGACGGCGATCCGGACGGTCGGCTCGAAGGCGGCTTCGAGGGCGGCCGCCGCGGCCGGATCGAAGAGGCCGACGAGCGTGCCCGCGACGAACGCGTACTGGTCGGGAAACGCCACGAGCGGGACGAGCATCGGCAGCCCGCCGCGGACACAGAGTGCGAGCAGGCGCTCGGCCCGGCTCGCGAGGTGGTCGGCGCCGGTCAGCGCCACCAGCGCGTAGACGTCCCCCTGTCCCCAGTGGAGCAGGGTGACGAGGATGAACAGGGCGAACGCGAGCGCCGGCGCGAGCAGCCAGACGACGGCGTACGCGCCGCCGACGAGGAGGTAGAGCAGCCCGACCGCGAGCATCGCCCGCGGGGTGACCGGCTCCCCGCGGCTCCGCGGAAGTACGAGGTGGTCGACGGCGCCGTGTGGGATGCCGAGCACGAGGACGCTGAGCGCCAGCGGGACGTACTGGACGGCGAGCGGTGGCGAGCCGACGAGGCCGACGATTCCCAGCCCGACGACGAGGGCGACGACGCCGGAGAGGAGGCTCAGCCGGGCCGCCAGACGGCGGGCGGCGCCGTCGACGGCCACGCCGATTCCGGCTGCCCGATCCGCCGGCGGATGCTCACCCGACATCGGCACGCCCGGCGAGCCAGGTGGTCGCGCGTTCGAGCGCCGGAAGCTCGTGTTGACGATCGAGCAGCCAGACGTAGAGGACGAGCGTCTGGACGGCGAAGACGTTCGTCACGAGAAAGAACAGCGCCTCCTCGATCGGCAGCCCGAGGAGGGTGTAGCCGGTGGTGTGGATCGGCGAGATGACCCAGATCCCCATGTCGATGGCGATCCAGTCGGCGATCCAGAGGTACACCGTCGGAACGGCGACGCCGAGGGCCACGAGCCGGCGGGCGTGCCAGACGTAGGTGATCCCGAACGACCACTGGATCGCGAGGATCGGCCCGGCCCAAAAGAGGATCGCGCCGAGGTAGTACGTCGAGGTCGTCCAGAACAGCAACGCGAGGCCGACGGCGCTCACCGCCAGCCCGCCGGCCGCCCCGAGAAGGCGGTGGCTCGTCGGGATCCGCAGGGAGAGCTCCCTGACGTCGAGAAACTGGAACAGCCAGAGGCAGGTCAGGATCGGCTGGAGGACGAAAAACAGGTACTCCCCGAGGGGTGCGTGCCAGAACGTGACCAGGGTGGTCCCCTCGCCGTACCACCAGACGCCCTCGGCGATCAGCAGGTTGTCCCAGGGGGTCGTGTAGATCACCGCCAGGACGAGCAGGATCGCCAGCCCGGACAGCGACCGGCGGTCGAACCAGGCGTCCTCCCGGCGGATGGCGAGCCAGGTCAACAGCGCGATCGGTGGCAGGACGAACACCGCGTGAAATTCGAGATAGGTGAGCGGTGGCTCCATCGGTCTACGTGGGCGTACGCCGGCGCCGCGGCTGGATGTCTGTGCTCGCGCCGTCGCCGGATGGAATCGTCATTGCTGGATCTATGGTACGGTCGGGGTATATAATTGCAGCCAAACGAGGCAGGCCGACGCCGAAGCGGGATCGGACGGGAGAGCCGACGCCGAGCGGAGATCGGAGAGGGGATCGACGCCGAACGAGGAGCGCCGGCCTTAACTTAAAGCCCCCCAGCTGTTCGGTTTCCGATGAACCCTGTGAGGTCCATACCGCCATATATGGGAACGCGTACGTGGACCGGTCCAGGTGAGCTAGGCCTCTCCGCGGAACGGCTGCCGATACAGGCCTCGCGGATCGCACTGGTGGGGGTGACCGCCGTCTTCGCCGCCGCGGCGGCGACCGGGAGGGTGCCCTCACTCGAGACCCAGATGATCATCTACCTCGTCGGGATGGTCGCGTTGAACCTCCCACACGGCGGCTACGAGCACTTCTCGAATTTGCGACGGCGCGGGCTCCCGTTCGGGGCGCGCTACGTCGCCCTCTATGTCGCGTTCGTGGTCGGCTTCGTCGCGCTGTTTCTCATCGCGCCGGTGGCCGCACTCGCGCTCGCGTTCGCCACCGCGGTCGCGAAAGGCGGTCACGGCGACCTCCGGGTGATGGACGCACTCGTCGGGACGAGCCACCTCCGTACCCGCCCCCAGCGGGCGCTGGCCGCGCTGGTTCGGGGCGGGGCCATCATGATCGTCCCGCTGGCGTTTCACTTCGAGACGTACTACGGCTTCTCCTCGTACATGGTGAGCGTCTTCGATCCGGCCGCCGTGGGGACGCTCTCGACGAGCATGGCGGCCGGCCGGCCGGTCCTCCTCGGGCTGTTCGCCGTCGGCTTTCTCGCCCACGTCGGCCTGGGGTTCTGGGCCGACGGCGCGAGCCGCTCGTGGCTGCTCGACGTCGCCGAGACGAGCCTGCTCGTCGTCTACTTCGCGGTCGTCCCCGTGGTCGTCGCGATCGGCCTCTACTTCCCGCTCTGGTACTCCCTGCGTCAGGCCGGACGGACCGTCGTCGTCGAGCGCCGGGCTCCGGCCCGCGAGGACGGGCTCGCGGTCCCCGTCGCCTGGGGCGTCCTCGTCGTCGGCGCGCTCGCGACCGCGCTCGTCGCCGCCGGCCTCTGGATCGTCGCGCCGAACCCGCTGGCCGGTGCCTCCCTGCTGGTCGGCCTGGTGGCGTTCTACACGATCTTCGTCTGTGTGGTCGCGCTCCCCCACGTCGTCGTCGGCGAGTGGCTCGACATGAAGCGGGGGATCTGGTACGTCCCCTGACGGCAGTCCGGGACGCCACCCGGGTCATCGGTGTGGATTTCCCGGCGTGTGACTCTCTCACGTCGCTACGAAAGTGACTTCAACGGGCGGCATTCACCTTACGGCCGAGTATGAACGTACACCTTCCGTGGTATCGACAGCGCGACCGCTATGGCTCCGCAGACGGCCGGCCATGAGCGACGGGTCGACCGGCGAGAAGCTGACCGAGCTCGCCAAGCGGCGAGGCTACTTCTTCCGATCGTCGGGCGTCTACGGCGGCGTCGGCGGCTTCTACACCTTCGGCCCGCAGGGCGCGGCCCTGAAAGGCAACCTCGAGGAGGCCTGGCGGGACCGGTTCGCGGTCGCCGAGGGTCACATGGAGATCGACGCGCCGACGATCATGCCCGAACCCGTCTTCGAGGCCTCCGGTCACCTCGAGGGGTTCGACGACATGCTGATCGAGTGTCCGGAGTGCGGCGCCACCGTCCGGGCCGATCACCTCGTAGAGGACGGGACGGACCACGAGGACGCAGAGAGCCTCCCGATTCCGGAGGTCGAGGCCGTGATCGCCGAGTACGCCCTCTCCTGTCCGGAGTGTGGAGCCGGGCTGGCCGACGTCGCAGTCGAGGAGTTCAACCTGATGTTCTCGACCCGGATCGGCCCCGGCGACTCCCAGCCGGGCTACCTGCGTCCGGAGACCGCCCAGGGCATCTTCGTCGAGTTCCCCCGGCTGAGCGAGTACGCCCGCAACAAACTCCCCTTCGGTGTCGCCCAGATCGGCCGGGCCTACCGCAACGAGATCAGCCCCCGGCGGTCGATCGTCCGCACCCGCGAGTTCACCCAGGCGGAGCTCGAGCTGTTCGTCGATCCGACCGGCGACGGCCCCGACCTCGAACCCGTCGCGGACGTGCCGGTACGGCTGTATCCGGCGTCGGCACAGGCCGACGGCGGCGAGGAGCTGCGGACGACGATCGGCGAGGCCGTCGCCGACGGCACGATCGCCGACCCGTGGGTCGGCTACTTCATGGGGGTCGCCCAGGAGTGGTACGAGGCCGTCGGCGTCGACCCCGACCGCTTTCGCTACCGCCAGCACCTCGCCGGCGAGCGTGCCCACTACGCCAGCGACTGCTGGGACGCCGAAAGCGAGGTCGACGGCAACTGGATCGAGCTCGCCGGCTTCGCCCACCGTGGGGCCTACGACCTCTCGAACCACGCCGAGAACTCCGGCGAGCGCTTTACCGTCTTCCGTCAGTACGACGAACCGAAGACCGTAGAGCGGGCGGCCGTCGACCCCGACATGAGCGAGCTGGGACCGCGGTTCGGCGCCGACGCCGGCGCGGTCGTCGAAGCGCTCGAACGGCTGGCCGACCGCGACCGGGCCGCGTTCGACGGGGAGACGGTGACCGTCGACGTCGACGGCGAGCGCCACGAGATCGACGTCGAGACGGCGGGATTTGCCGTCGAGGAGGAGACGGTCGCCGGCGAACACGTCACGCCACACGTGATCGAACCCTCCTTCGGCGTCGACCGACTCGTCTACACCGTCCTCGAACACGCCTACCGCGAGGACGAGGTCGACGGCGAGCCCCGGACGTACCTCGCCCTGGAGCCGGCGGTCGCGCCCACGGCCGTCGGCGTCTTCCCGCTCCAGCGCGACGACGCCCTCGAGGCGGAGGCACGGAAGGTGGCCAGGGAGCTCCGTGCGTTCGGCCTCTCGGTCACCTACGACGATTCGGGGGCGATCGGCCGGCGGTACCGCCGCCAGGACGAGGTCGGCACCCCGTTCTGTGTGACCGTCGACTACGAGAGCCTGGAAGATAGAGCGGTCACCGTCCGCGAACGCGACTCGACCGACCAGGTCCGGCTGCCGATCGACGAGCTGCCGGCGACGCTGGCGGCGCTGCGGGCCGGCGATCGGTCGTTCGAGGAGCTCTATAGTAACAACTGATTTACACACCCTCGCAACGAGAACGCCCGGAACCGACGGCTCGACGGTCTGGACGGGTGGATCGCGAGGGTGTGTGCGATGAATTTCAGTGGCTACTACGGGTCACTCCACGTCGACGTTCTCATCGAGTTGCTGATCTAGCTCCGCCGAGGGGTTCTGTGCCACCGCCGAGCCGAGCGCGCCGATCCCGCCGCCGGCGCCGCCGATCCAGGTGACGGTGCCGTCGTCCTCGAGGAAGCCGAACCGGTCGGTGGCGTCGTCGATGACGAGCACGCCGGCGAAAAAGCCGTGTTCGCCCTCGGCGATGCTCAGCTGGAAGCCCTGTTCTTCGAGCCGGTCGCGGTGTCTCTCGAGGCGTTCCTCAAGCTGTCTGTGGTCGGTCGTCGTCAGTCGCTGGAAGTACGTTCCGAGCGTCGAGCGTTCGTTCGTCATAGTGTGATCGGCTGTGTCGTGTTGTCGTGTGTGGATCGGCTGTGTCGTGTTGTCGTGTGTGATCGACCGTCTCGGATCACCGCCGTTCGCGGTCCTCGTCGTCCGGCTCGAGCAGGTCGATGGCCTCCTCGCGCCACCGCTCCGCCCGGTCGACGGAGACGCTCTGGCGGTCGGTGCTGGCGATCTCGGCGATCTCCTCCGGCGGGGCAGTCACCAGATCGTCGAGATCCTCGATGCCCCGCTCACGGAGCCGACTCCCGAAGGCCGGCCCGATGCCGTCGACCAGCTCGACGGGACCGTCGTCGACCGCCGAGAGCACCGCACGGAGCCCCCGGGCCTGCTCGACCCAGCGTCGGCTCTCCTCCGGTGGCACCTCCTCGCCCCCGGTGCGGGTCGCCGCCGCGAGCTCCTCCGGATCGGCGGCGGCGACGTCCGCCGCCGTCTCGATCCCCCGCGACCGCAACAGCTCGGCGTGTCGCGAGTCGATCCCGTCGACCGTCTCTACCGGCCGAACCGAGGGCCGACCGATCCGCCCCCCGTTTCTGTCGCCGTCTTCCGTCTCGTCTCCTTCCTCGTCGACCCGTTCTTCCTCGTCGGTCCGTTCTTCCTTTTCGTCCGATTCCTCCTCGTCGGTCCGTTCTTCCTTTTCGTCCGATTCCTCCTCGTCGGTCCGTTCTTCCTCCTCGTCGGTCCCGTCGTCCGGCTCCTCGTCCTCGAGGGGCACCTCGCCACCGGCGTCGCCGTCCCGGTCGGCACCCACCGTCGCCTCGTTGCCCATCCCGTCGGTGATCGAGAGCCGGACCGCCTCGGGGACGGCGTCCTCGACGGTCACCCGGAGGAGCGTCGCGGGGTATCGCACCACCTGCAGACACTCCTCGTCCGGTCCGCTCGTGTCCTCCGCGAGGGCCGTCCCGACGAGCGTGTCGTCCTCGACGGCGAGTTCCGAGACCGCGAGACGGTCATGACAGCTGTTCGGGCCGACGGAGACGACACAGAGCAGCACGGACGTCCCGAAGTCCGTCCGGCCGACGAACTCACGGACCTCCTCCGCGCGGCCGCCGACCCACTCGAACAGGGAGCTCCCGTGGACTGCCTTGGGGTGGTCGAACCGACGGACGGCCCCGGGGTTGCCCTCGCCCGGACGGAACCACTCCGGCGGCCCCCTGGCCCCCCCGAGCGGGAGCTCCTCGACGTCCACGACGCCGGCTCCGGGCGTCCCGTCGTCGGCGTCTTCGTCCCCGTCCGTACCGTTCCCGGAGCCGTCGTCACCGTCTTCGTCCCCGTCCGTACCGTTCCCGGAGCCGTCGTCACCGTCTTCGTCTCCGTCCTCGGGGTCTTCCTCCTCGTCCTCGGAGCCGTCGTCGGGGAGGATGTCGTCGTACTCGAGGTCGGCGATGTCCCCACGTTCGAGCAGGTCGTACAGCTCGACGGTGAAAGAGACGCTCGTCCCGTCTTCTGGCCGGGCCTCGGTGACGTGCATCTCGAGGCCCTCCTCCGTCCGTCGAGCCTCCAGCCCGACGTCGAGGGTCAGCTCCATGTCGGTCGCGTGGTATACCGGGACCGACACGTCGGGAGGGGCCCTCCCCGACTCCAGCAGCTCCGCCAGCCGGAGCTGCCCGTGTTCGAGCGCCTGCAGTTCGGCCTCCGAGAGCGAGTCGTAAAACGCCGTCAGAAACGCTTTCAGCTCGGTCATCGTCCCCCGTCCCGGTCCTCGCGTTCGCGCTCCTCGCGCTCGTCACGATCGTCGTGTTCGTCGCGATCCTCCCGTTCGCGCAGCTGTGCCGTCTTCCGTTCGTCGACGCGCTCTCTGGTCGAGTTGTTCACCGCCCGGTCGAGGATCTCCACGCCCCGCGTCTCGTTTCGGACCTCGGCGACCATCCGGACGTCGAGGTCGAACGTCGATTTGGTCTTCTCGCTGAAACTCGTCGACTGCTCGGCCGGCCTGACGTTGAGTCGGAACGGTCTCCCACCGTCCCTCGATTGACGGGTTCCCTCCTCCTCTTCGACCTGGGTGATCTTCGCCGAGAACTCCTCTTCGATCCGGCTGATCTCGAGGTTCGGCAGGGACAGAAAGAGCAACAGCGGCACCTCGAGTCGCTTGACGACCCGGCGCCGTCCGCCGTCGGCCTCCCGCTCGGTCGCGAGGTAGTCGAACCCGACCGTGACGAGGTCGCCGTTCTCGTCGTACCCCGTCTCCCGGAGCAACTCCACGGTCTCCTCCTGGAGCTGGACGGAGGCGTCGACGGCGGCGAGAAGCGGCCCCGAGAACAGACTCGAGAGCGGCAGGTTCCCGAGCTCATCCACCGGCAACGGCTCTCACCCCCTGGAGTGGCGTGTCGGTCACCGTACTCAGTCCTCTCCGTCTTCCTCTTCTTCCTCGCTTTCCCCCTGCTCTTCGGTGATCGTCTGCTCTAGGACGTCGAACACCCTCGTCACCCCGGCCGGGGGCTCGATCGAGCCCGCCTCGACGTGGACCGACTGGTCGTAGGATCGCTCGACTTTCTGCTGGCGCTTGTCGGTTCGCTGGTAGCTCCCGCGGACGAAAAACGAGCCGCCGGTGAAGCCGCCGCCGACCCCGATCTCCTGTTCGCTGCTTCTCGTCTCCACGGAGTTGAGTTTCACGTTGAAGTCGACGGTGACCGTCTCGACCTCGAAGTACGGGATGTGCAACAGGAGGAGCAACGGGACTTTCATCTCGAACTTCTCCTCGGAGAACCCCCCGTCGTCGGCGCGTGTCTCCTTCGTGTAGTGGAAGGTGACGTAGACGGGCTCCCGTTCGTCGCCGAACACGCCCATTCCGTCCCCGTCGGTAAACCCCACGTCCTGGATGAAGTCCGCGGCCGTCTGGGAGGCCTCGGCGTTCGCCTCGACGGCCGCGTTCAGCGGCCCGCCGATGATCTTGCTGTACGGGATGTTGCCGAGCTCGTCCGGGAAGTCAGCGTCGACCATTCTGAATCACGATGGTCGTTCACAGTTAACAGATATAAACGTTCGTGATCGTTTCTAGTGATTACCGATCATCTAGTGGTCGAGTTCCGGATGCGAACGGTTCAGGTCGACGAATGTCGGATACGAACGGTTCAGGTCGACGAATGTCGGATACGAACGGTTCAGGTCGACGATCCGGCGAGCCGGCCGAACTCGGAGACGGCCTCGTCGGTTCCCGTGACGACGAGGGCGTCGCCGTCCCGGATCATCTCGTCCGGACCGGGGCTCGCTACGAGCTCGCCGTCGCGTTCGATGGCGGCGACGACCGCGCCGGTCCGCTCGCCGACGGCGGACTCACCCAGGCTCTCGCCGACGAGCGCCGGGGCCTCGACCCGGACGACGTCGAACTGCGTCTCCACGGCCAGGCTCTCCCGGTCCGCGAGCAGATACGAGGAGAGCATCCGGCCGGTCACCGTCGAGAGCGCGAGCACGTACTCCCCGCCGGCTCGGTAGAGTTTCGTCGTGTTCTCGACGGCGTTCGCCCTCACGAGCACTTCCGTCTCCGGCGCGAGTTGCTCGAGGGCGACCGCGGCGTAGGTCGTCTCCGTGTCGTCGTTCAGCGTCAGGACCACGGCCCGTGCGTCGTCGACGCCGGCCTCGTCCAGGGTCTCCCGGTCGGTGATATCGCCGACGACGTCGACCACCCCGTCGTCGTCCCTGTCGACCAGCGTGTACGGCACGTCGGCCTCCTCGAGGCGCTCGACGACGGCCGCTCCGACGACGCCGTGACCCGCCACGACGACCTCACCGTCCGCCCGGGGGGAGAGCGTCCGGGCGGTCGTCGCCTCCAGCTCCGGGTGGGTTCCGGCGACGAGCAGGATCGTGTCGTCGTCGATCCGGAAGTCGGGCGGCGGGCTCGGGAGGAACTCCCCGCCCGTCCACGCCGCGACGACGGTCGTCCCGTACCGCTCTCTCAGGCCCGACTCCGCGAGGGTGTGCCCGGCCAGTTCGCTTTCCCCCTCGACGAGCAACTCGGCGAGCTCGAGTCCCTCGCCGATCTCGATCGCCTCCCGGAGCTCCCTGGTGAACGACTGTGCCACCTTCCCCCCGAGGCTCCGACCGAGGACCTCGCGGGGCCGGAACACCCGGTCGGCGCCGGCGTACCGCTGGTAGACGGCGTCCTCGCTGCTCTGGGCGACGCTGACGATCGGCACGTCCTCACGGACCTCCGTGGCCGTGAGGATCACCGAGACGTTTCGCTCGTCCGGAACGTCCGTGACGACCGCACGGGCGTCGCCGACGTTCGCCGCCCGGAACGTCTCCGTCGCCTCCGGATCGCCACGGATCGCCTCGATCCCCTCGTCGTTCAGCTCCAGGACGGTCTCGGCGTCCTCCTCGACGATCACGTACGGCACCCCGGCGGCCTCGAGTTCCGTCCGCAGGACGTCCTCGCGTGGGGTGTACGAACAGATGATCACGTGGTCCGTCAGGCTCGTCGTTTCGGACGGACGTTCCTCGAGACCCTCCCGGAAAAGCGGGACGACCAGCGCCGGGAGCGCGAGAAAGACGAGCACCACGCCGGTCAGGTTCATCGCGACGACGAAGAGGTTCATCTCCGTCGTGGTCCAGTGGCCCGTGTCGCCGCCGAAGCCGGCGGTCGTGAGCGCCTCGATGACGACCTGGAACGCCGCCGGCGTGGAGACGGCCACCCCCTCGAAGGTGGCCATCGCCAGCCGGTAGGCGACGGTGTAGACGATGACGAGCGCCACGACGAACGCGAGCGACCAGAGGATCCGCCGTCGCCACTCGACCACGCGACGGTGGAGTAACCGCTCGACGAATCGCTCCAGTAGCCCGGGTTCGTCGTCCATCCGTATCGCCATCCCGGGGAGGTAGGGGGTGAACTCCTCCCCGGAGTCGTCCGACTCCCCGTCCGATCGTGTCACCATACGTGGATTTCGTCGGATCGGATGAAAACCCCTGTGGTGGTCCCTCGTCGAACCGGACCGAAATTCCCGTGGTGATCCCTCGCCGAACCGGACCGGAATCCCTCGTAGTGATCGCCGGTCCCGTCGTCGTCGACCGACGAACTCAAGCCCCTCGGCTCTGAGCCCCCAGGGGATGGCCGACGAACTGAAGCGACGGCTCGTCCACGCCAGCGGCTCGGGGCTGGTCGCCCTCTGGCTGCTCGCCGACGCCCTCGGCTGGCCGCTGACGTGGGACCGCTTTGGCGTCCTGATGATCGCGCTCTCGGCTTGCGTGCTCGCCCTCGAGTACCTCCGGTTGCGGGTCGGCCTCGAGTGGTGGATCTACGAGAAGCTCACCCGCGAGTACGAGAGCGACCAGTTCGCCGGCTACGGCTACTACATGCTCAGCATGACCGCCGTCGTGCTCGTCTTCGAGCCGGCGATCGCCCTCCCCGCGATGTTGATGCTCGCGATCGGCGACCCGGTCAGCGGGGCCCTCTCGTCGGACGGCCTCCGGCGGGTCAAACGGCCGTCGGTGCTCGCGGCGACGTTCGGCGTCATGCTCGTCCTCGCGCTTCCCTTCCTCCCGCCGATCGCGGCCGTCGCGGCGGCCCTCGGCGCCACCCTCGCCGACGGCGTGAAACTGACCTACGGCGAGTTCGTCCTCGACGACAACCTGACGATCCCGCCGTACGCCGCCGTCCTCGCCTGGCTCGCGCTGGCCGTCCTCTGAGGTGACGGCCGTCGCGGCGCCCTTCGAGTGGACGCCGTTTTTCGAACTCCCGGCCCCGGCGCAGAGTTAAGTCGATCCGTCACGTACTGCGGTAGCATGGAACGGACGGACCGCGAGCGGGTCCGTGACGCCGACAGGTCGGTCGTCCGCGACGCCGACGGGTCGGTCGTCCGTGACACCGACGGGCCAGCGGCTCGTGACGCCGACGGGCCGACCGTCCGCGACGCCGACCACTTCGACGAGCGTGCCGACCGGTTCCGGGCGATTGGCCGGGAACTCACGGACCGTGCGTGTCTGTCGCCCGCCGGGGACGCCGCGACGGTCGACGGGACCGTCCGAGAGACGCTGTCGACGCCGGCGGCGTACGGCTCGATCGACGACCTCGCCGTCGTCCCCCCGACGGAGCTCCCGGCGTGGTACCGCCAGCGGCTCGCCCGCGGGGAGACCTGCACCCAGCGGATGGCCGCTTCCGAGCCCCGGAACCCCGTCGACGTCGGCTCCCGGCCAGTTCGCTCCGATCCCCGGGAACCGTCCGACTCCGACCTCCAACCGTCCGACTCCGACCTCCAACCGTCCGACTCCGACCTCCAACCGTCCGACTCCGACCTCCAACCGGCCAACACC
>LKNG01000052.1 GCA_001564115.1 Natrialbaceae archaeon Tc-Br11_E2g8
CACCCTCCCGCCGGTCGCGGTCGGCGTCGCCCTCTCGGCGCTCGAGCCGGCAATCGGTCCCGCGAGCGCCCTCCGCTGGATCGTCGTCGCCGCGGGCCTGCTCGCCGGGGCGATCGGCGTCGCCAGCGTCGTGTTCGCCCGCGTCTCCTCGCCCGTAGGCGTGGGAACGGCCGGCTGACGTCGAACCCGCCGCCGGCCGATCCGGCCTCGGCGAGCCGGCGCCTCGACGCCCGACGGATCGGTACCGTATTCCGCTCTCCGGAATCAATACCGGACCGGGGACAGCCCGAACTACCCGGGGTCGTTTGACCGGTACGGGAAGCTTTTTGGTACTCTCGAACGGGGGTGTAGGTGACATGGACCTGCAAATCGACGGCAACGCGGCACTCGTGACGGCGTCCTCGAGCGGACTCGGGAGGGCGTCGGCGATGGCGCTCGCCCGCGACGGTGTGAACGTGGTCATAAACGGCCGGGACGAGGACGCCCTCGAGGCGGCCCGCGAGGAGATCGCCGCGGAGGCGTCCGGCGAGGTCGTCGCCCAGCCGGGCGATCTGACCGACGAGGACGACGTCGTCGCGATGGTCGAACGGACCGTCGAGGAGTTCGGCGGGCTCGATCACCTCGTGACGAGCGCGGGCGGCCCGCCCTCCGGGCCGTTTCTCGACCTCGACGACGACGACTGGTACCACGCCTACGACCTGCTCGTGATGAGCGTCGTCCGGCTGGCCCGCGAGGCCGAACCACACCTCCGGGAGGGTGAGGGAACGATCGTCAACATCACCTCCCGGAGCGTCAAGGAGGCGCTCGGCAACCTCGTGCTCTCGAACTCCGTGCGGATGAGCGTCATCGGCCTCGAGAAGACGCTCTCGAAGGAGTTCGCCCCGGACGTGCGCGCGAACGCCGTCCTGCCCGGCCCACACGAGACCCAGCGTATCCGGGACCTCGTCGAGGCCGCGGTCGAGCGCGGGGAGTACGACAGCTACGAGGAAGGGATCAGCGGCTGGGCGGGCAACCCACTCGAGCGCGTGGGCGACCCGATGGAGCTCGGCAACACCGTCGCCTTCCTCTCCTCGCCGAAGTCCGGATTCATAAACGGCACCGCGATCACGATCGACGGCGGCGCCACAGGGTCGAACCTGTGAGGACGCCGTTGCCCGGCGACAGCGGGTGGACGCGGCTTCCGGGCCGGCGACCACCGACTCCAGGGGGCCGAACGAGACCGGAGAACCGCGGATGAAGTACCTCGCACGCACCGCGACCGGTCGGCCGTTACTGGGCGACGAGGAGGGGTTCGTGCCGCTCGACGCCGCCGAGCCGGAGCTCGGGAGCGTCCGGGAAGCCCTCCCGCGGGCCGCGGCCGCGGAGCTGCCCGATCCCGCGGAGGCGCCCGCGACGCGGGTTCCCCGGGAGGGGCTGAGCCTCGGTCCGCCCTTAGAGCGGTTCGGGAAGCTCTGGGGGATCGGCCTCAACTACGCCGAACACGCCGGGGATCTGGACGAGAGCCGGCCCGCGGAGCCGGCCAGCTTCATGAAGCCGGCGACGGCGCTCGCGGGACCGGGCGGCCCGATCCGACTGCCGCCGACCGACCGGAGCGATCGGGTCACCGCCGAGGCCGAACTCGCCGTCGTGATGGGCCGGAGCTGTCGGACGGTCGGAACGGAGGACGTCGACGACGTCGTCGCGGGCTACCTGCCCGTCATCGACATGACCGCCGAGGACGTCCTGGCGCGCAACCCCCGGTTTCTGACGCGGGCGAAGAGCTTCGATACGTTCCTCGTGGTCGGTCCGGAAATCGCCGTCCCCGAAGGACCCCTCGACCTCGCCGAGCTGTCGGTGCGGACGGTCGTCGACGGCGAGGTGGTCGCCGAGAACGTGGTCCGGAACATGCTGTTCCCGCCTGCGGAAATCGTCGCCTTCCACTCGGCGGTGGCGACCCTCGAGCCGGGGGACCTGTTCAGCACGGGGACGCCGGGAGCCGAGCCGATCGAGCCCGGAGACCGCGTCCGGGCGGAGGTCGAGTCGATCGGGAGCGTCGAGGCGCCGGTTATCCGGGACGGAACGTGACAACTGTAGCGTTGTAACGCCAGCCCGCGTCCCGTTCGCGATCGGTTTCGGTAGGGTCGAAACGGTACGCACGATCGGACGGCGTCGGGGTCGCGGAACGGACGAGGACGGCGTGGCGACGCCGGCGGCCCGTATCGGAGGCGACGACGTCGCGAGGGAAAACCATTTGGCAGGTGCACACGAGGAGTCGAACGAATGCCAGCCGAGGACCGGACCGAACGGGGGATCGCGTCGACGGGAACGACGTTCGCCATCGTCGAAACGCTCTACGGGGAGGGACAGCTCCGGCTGATCGAGATCGCCGACCGCGTCGGGATCGCCAACAGCACCGCCTCCGAACACCTCGCGACGCTGTGTGAACTCGGCTACGTCGTCGCCGACGAGGACGGCTACCGGCTGGGCCTGAAGTTCCTCGACCGCGGCGTGCGCGCGAAAGACCACTACGCGGAGCTGAGTCGGGCCGCGGGCCCCGTCCTCGAGGGGCTCGCCGCGGACACCGCCGAGGTCGTAAACCTGGTGGTCGAGGAGCACGGCCGGGCGGTGTACCTGCGACGGCTGGTCGGCGACCGGGGCGTGCCGACCAACTCCTGGGAGGGCCAGCGGAAGGCGATCCACACGCTCTCGGCGGGGAAGGCGATCCTCGCACACCTCCCGGAAGAGCGCGTCGACGCCATCGTCGACCGCCACGGGCTGTCGGGGCCGACCGGCGCGACCATCACGGATCGGGCCGCACTGGAGCGCGAGCTCGAGCGGATCCGGGAGGACGGGATCGCCAGAAACGACCGGGAGTCCCACGAACAGATCCGCGCGGTCGGCGCGCCGGTCCTCCGGGACGGGACGGTCCGGGGGGCGGTGTCGATCGCGGGGCCGGCCGGCCGACTCGCCGGCGAGCGGTTCGAGCGGACGCTCCCCGGGCTGCTCCGGGGTGCCGTCGACGAGATCGAGCTGACGCTGACTTACGGTTGACGGAGCCGGCGTTGGCGACGTCACCCTGGGCCGACGGAGCCAGCGTTGGCGACCTCACCCTGTGGCCGAGGGGTCGACGTTGACGACGTCACCCTGGACCGACTGGGCCGGTGTTACCTACGACTGGTGGCTCGCCGCCCGCCTCACCGCACGGCACAGCACGTCCGCGCCGGCGACGACGTCCTCCCACTCGGTGTACTCGCTCTCCCGGTGGCTGACGCCGTCGACGCTGGGGACGAAGATCATCCCCGTGGGTGCGATCTCGTTCAGGTAGTTGGCGTCGTGGCCCGCACCGCTTTTCAGCCGCACGTACTCGTGGCCCGCCTCCTCGGCGGCCGCGGCGATCGTCTCGATACAGCCGTCGTCGAACGCGTCCGCCTCGACGCGCATGATCTCCGTCACCTCGGCGCGAACGCCCTCGCGGTCGGCGGCGGCCGAAACCTCCCGTCGGACGCGCTCGACGGCGTCCGCGACCGTCGCGTTGTCGTACGAGCGGACGTCGACGGTGAACTCGACGCGTTCGGGGATCACGTTGATCGCGTTGGGCTGGACGTCGACGCTGCCGACGGTGCCGACGAGGTCGTCCCCGCCGGTCGCGGTGAGACGGCGGACGGCCGTCGCGACGTCGGCCGTCGCGACGAACGCGTCCGCGCGGTCGTCCATCGGGGTCGGTCCGGCGTGGTCGGCCTGCCCCTCGACGGTGACGTCCAGCCAGGAGAAGCCGAACACGCCCTCGACGACGCCGATCGGGACTCCCCGGTCCTCGAGGATCGGCCCCTGTTCGACGTGGAGCTCGAAGTAGCTGTGGAGCCCGTCGGCTTCACACGGCGTCTCGCCCCGGTAGCCGATGCGTTCGAGCTCCTCCCCGAACGTCCGGCCCTCGTCGTCGGTTCGCCCGTGGGCGTACTCGAGGTCGAACCGGCCGGCGTAGACGCCGCTGCCGAGCATGTCGGGCTGGAACCGCACGCCCTCCTCGTTGCTCCAGGAGACGACCTCGACGGGCCGATCGGTCTCGAGGCCCGCGTCCGCGAACGCCTCGAGCACCTCGAGGGCGGCCAGCACGCCGACGACGCCGTCGTACCGCCCGCCGTTGTACTGGCTGTCGACGTGCGAGCCGACCAGCACGGGGTCGGCTCCGGACTCCCGACCCTCCCGGCGTCCGAACAGGTTCCCCATCTCGTCGATCCGCACCTCGAGGCCGGCCTCGCGGAACCACTCGAGGAGGGTGTCCCTGGCCTCCCGGTTCGCGTCCGACAGCGACGGTCGATTCACCCCGCCGGCGTCGGTGGCGCCGATCCGGTTGAACTCCTCGAACCGCTCGCGGAATCGTCGGTCGTCGATCGCTGGATCCGTCATTGGCGGGGACTCTCGACGACGGGTGTTCAATGCATCGGTGGCCGGGTGAACTGCCCGGAGCGTGGCAAGGAGGGCGACCCGGAGCCCGACCGGGCGAACGGTCCGGAGCGTGGCAAGGAGGGCGACCCGGAGCCCCACCGGACGAACGGCCCGGAGCGTGCCAGGGGAGCGACCCGGAGCCCGACCGGACGAACGGCCCGGAGCGTGGCAAGGAGGGCGACCCGGAGCCCCACCGGACGAACGGCCCGGAGCGTGCCAGGGGAGCGACCCGGAACGTTGGTGGCCCGCCGGATCCGGCGGCGGTCGCCGACGGGCAACAGTTATGTGCTCGCCCTCCGAGGGTGTAGACGATGCTCGACTACGTCGATCTAGAGGCCGACCTCTCCCAGGAGGAACGGCTGATCAAGCAGACGGCCCGCGAGTTCGTCGACGAACGGGTCCGACCCGACATCGCGACCCACTTCGAGGAGGGAACGTTCCCGACCGAGCTCATCCCCGAGATGGGCGAGCTCGGCTTCTACGCGCCGAACCTCGAGGGGTACGGCTCCCCGAACGTCTCCGAGACCGCATACGGGATCCTGATGCAGGAGCTCGAGGCCTGTGACTCCGGGCTCCGTTCGATGGCCTCCGTCCAGGGCGCGCTCGTGATGTACCCGATCCACTCGTTCGGCTCGGAGGCCCAGAAAGAGGAGTGGCTTCCGGCGCTCGGGGAGGGCGAGGCGGTCGGCTGTTTCGGTCTGACCGAACCGGAACACGGCTCGAACCCCTCCGGGATGGAGACCCACGCCGAACGCGACGCCGACGGCTACGTGCTCAACGGTTCGAAGACCTGGATCACGAACTCCCCGATCGCCGACGTCGCCGTCGTCTGGGCGAAAGACCGCTCGACGGAGGGCGAGCCCGTCCGGGGCTTTCTCGTCGAGACCGACCGGTCCGGCGTCTCGACGAACGAGATCCACGAGAAACTCTCCCTGCGGGCGTCGATCACCGGCGAGATCGGACTCAACGACGTCCGCGTGCCCGAGGAGAACGTCCTGCCGGGCGTCGAAGGGATGAAAGGGCCGCTCAGCTGTCTCACCCAGGCCCGGTACGGCATCGCCTGGGGGGCCGTCGGCGCCGCACGCGACTGTTTCGAGACCGCCCGGGAGTACGCCAAAGGCCGCGAGCAGTTCGGCGGCCCGATCGCCCGATTCCAGCTCCAGCAGTCGAAGCTCGCGGAGATGGCGACCCAGATCACGACGAGCCAGCTTCTGGCCTACCGGCTGGCCGAGCTCAAAGAGCGTGGGGACCTGCGCCCCCAGCACGTCTCGATGGCCAAACGGAACAACGTCCGGATGGCCCGCGACCAGTCCCGGATCGCCCGCGAGATGCTCGGCGGCAACGGCATCACGACCGACTACCCGCCGATGCGTCACATGGCCAACTTAGAGACGGTCTACACCTACGAGGGCACCCACGACATCCACACCCTGATCCTCGGGCAGGACCTGACGGGGATCGCCGCCTTCGAGTGAGATGGTCGGCGAAGCGCGCGAGCCCGACGGCGACGTCGGCCCCCTCGACGGGCTGACGGTCGTCGACGCCTCCCAGATCCTGGTCGGGCCGTTCTGTACGATGCAGCTGGCCGACCTCGGTGCGGACGTGATCAAGGTCGAACGCCCCGGCGTCGGCGACGGCACCCGCGGCTGGCATCCGCCGGCGTTCGGCGGCGACGGGGGGATGAGCGCCTACTACGCGAGCGTCAACCGGAACAAACGGTCGATCACGCTGAACCTCAAATCCGAGGAGGGTCGAGGGATTCTCCGGGAGCTGGTCTCCGACGCCGACGTCTTCGTCGAGAACTTCCGGGTCGGTGCCCTGGAGGAGTGGGGGCTCGGCTACGAGGCACTCGCGGCCGAAAACCCCGGGCTGGTCTACTGCTCGCTGTCGGGGTACGGCGAGTGGGGACCGGACGCCGACCGGCCGGCCTACGACCTCATCATGCAGGCCGAGGGCGGTTTCATGAGCATCACCGGCGAGGAGGGGGGCGCGCCCGTCCGGATCGGCGTCGCGATCGTCGACATCGGCGCCGCGATGTACGCGACCCAGGCGATCCTGGCGGCGTTGCTCTCGCGGGCGACCGGGGGGGACGGCCAGAAGATCGACGTCAGCCTGCTTGACTCGGAGGTCGCCTGGATGACCTACATGGCGACGTACTACTTCGCGAGCGGCGAGCCGCCGGGCCGGATGGGCAGTGGCCACCCGACGATCGTCCCCTACCGGGCGTTCGAGAGCCGCGACGGGTACGTCGTCGTCGGCGCCGCCTCCGAGAAGCTCTGGCGGAACTTCTGTGTGGCCATCGACCGGGAGGAGCTGCTCGAGGACGACCGCTTCTCGACGAACGCCGACCGGGTCGAGAACCGGGAGGCCCTCGAGTCGATCCTCGCCGCCGAGTTCGCCGAGCTGACGACCGAGGAGGCGCTGTCGATCCTCGAGGCGGCCGACGTCCCCGCCTCCGCGGTCAACGACATGGCCGACGTCTTCGAGCACCCACAGGTCGAGGCTCGCGGGATGCGCCGCCGGGTCGACCACCCCGAGGTCGGGGAGATCGAGATGCCCGGCTCGCCGATGCACCTCTCGGGAACGCCGACGTCGATCCGCCGACATCCCCCCTCCCTCGGCGAGCACACCCGCGAGGTGCTCGCGGAGCTGGGGTACGACGGCGACGAGATCGACCGGCTGGCCGACGCGGACGTCGTCTGATCGGTCGCGACGCGGCGACGATCCGTTCCGCGACGCGGGACGATACCCCGACGCTCGTTCCTCGATACGGAACGGCTTCGTCTCCGTCGAACCGCATCGTCTCCGTCCGGCCACGTCGTCCCCGTCGAGCCGTATCGCCCCGTCCGGCCACGTCGTCCCCGTCGAGCCGTATCGCCCCGTCCGACCACGTCGTCGACGGGAGGGGTCCCGATCCGGTCACCCCCCGGAAAGCCGCTCGTCCGAATCCGGGGACGAAGTACGCGGCTGGTCCGGAATCCGACCGTCACTGGATCCGACTCACTCCCTCGATCACCGCCGGGCCCGACGTCGACCGGGCCCGTCCGTGTCCGTATCGCGGAACGGTGTCGACGGGGGAGACGGTCGGCCGATCCCGACCGGTACACGGATTGGGGCTCGCGCCGATCGGAGATCCGCGCGACATCGGTCGGAATCCGCACGCGACACCGATGGTCCCGAGACCCACGCGACAACGTGGGCCCGGGGTCCACAGACGAGACCGGTGGGTCCGGGATCCACACACTACTTAACTGTGGGGCCGAAACCAGCCGGTACGCGCACGTTCGACCACCGGCGGAGCCACCAGACCGTGGCGCCCGCCGCGTGCCGCCGAACCCGTCGCGCGACGGACCACACATGAGCGAACACACACACGACATCGTGATCGTCGGCTGTGGTATGGCCGGGCTGGCGGCGGCCCTCCGGGCGACAGAGCTCGGGAAGGACGTCGTCGTCCTCGAGAAGTCCCCGAAGGAACACCGCGGCGGACACACCCGCTGGACGGAGTCGTTCCGGATCCCGACCGCGGACATCGACGTCGACGCCGAGTTCAACGTCGAGGGGTACACCACCTCCGACTTCTACTCGGACATCATGAACGTCACCAACTACCGGGCCGACCCGGAGCTCACAAAGCGGGTCTCCGAGGGGGCAGTCGAGACCTTCGAGTGGCTCACCGACCTCGGCATCGAGTGGGAGTACCAGGCCCCCCACCCCGGCTACACGGCCGGCCGGGTCTGGCTCCACGGCGAGGATTTCGTCGACGAACTCGTCGACATCCTCGAGGGACGGGACGTCGAGTTCGTCTACGACGCCGAAGCCCGGGGGCTGGTCCGGGACGACGACGGCGCCGTCACCGCCGTCGACGCCCGCGTCGACGGCCGGAAGGTCCGCTTTTCGGGCGAGGCGGTCGTCCTCGCCGCCGGCGACTACGGCTCGAGCAAGGAGAAACGCACCCGCTACTACGGCCCCGGCTACGGCAACATGAAAGTCAGGGGCAACCGGTACAACACCGGCGAAGCCATCGAGGCCGCGATGGACGTCGGCGCGAAGTCAGATGGCGAGTGGGGCGACGCCCACATGGCGATCATCGACGTCGAGTCCCCCGACGTCGAGGGCGGGATCACCCGCATCGACGGCTACCAGTACGGGCTGATCCTCAACCACGACGGCGAGCGGTTCGTCGACGAGGGCCAGGACTCCCGGGCACACACCTACGCGAAGTTCGGCCGGAAGATCTTCGAACAGCCCTACCACGAGGCGTTCATCGTCGTCGACGGGAAGACGGTCGACGAGGTCGCCCACATGGGTCCCGGCCGACCGATCACCGGCGACAGCCTCGAGTCGCTTTTCAACCGGCTCGGACTCGAGCGGGTCGACCGGGCCGTCGAGACGGTAGCGGAGTACAACGCGGCCTGTGATCCCGGCGAGTTCGACCCCGACAGCCTCGACGGCAACGCCACCGAGGGGCTGGAGCTCCCCAAGACGAACTGGGCGCTGCCGATCGACGACCCCCCGTTCGTCGGCTACCCCGTCACCGGCGGGATGACCTTCGGCTTCGGCGGTGTCGCGATCACCCCCGACGCCGAGGTGCTCGACACCCGCGACGAGCCCATCGAGGGGCTGTACGCCGCGGGCAACGCCACCGGCGGGCTCTTTTATAACAACTATCCGGGCGGGACGGGGCTGACGAACGCCGCCGTCTTCGGACGGATCGCCGCCGAGAGCGCCGCGACGTACGTCGACGAACGGTAGCTGCCCGCGAGCTCGACGGCAAGAACTTTACGCCGACCCATCGAGGTCGACGCACATGAAAGCCGTCGTCTGTACGGACTTCGAGCGTGCGGAGGTTCGCGAGGTACCGACGCCGTCACCCGGCCCGGAGGAGGTGTTGATCGCCGTCGATCGCGTCCAGCTCAGCGTCACCGAGTGTCTGCTCTACCGGGGCGAGCGCGTCGCCCACTACGAGTCGGTGGCGACGCGGCTGGCGGAGGGCGACGCCAGACTCTTCGGTCACGAGTTCTGTGGCCGGATCGTCGAGGCGGGCGAGGCCGTCGACGGCTTCGACGTCGGCGACCGCGTCTACGCCCCGGAGAAGATCCGGTGTGGGAGCTGTCCGTACTGTCGGTCCGGCCGGTCGGGGCTCTGCCCGGAGACGACCAGCGTCGGCTACGACCGACCCGGCGCCCTCGCCGAGTACGTCCGGCTCCCGACCGGCCCGCTGCGTCGGCTCCCGGAGGGCGTGAGCGACGCCGAGGGCGCGGCACTCCAGCCGATGGCGAGTGCGACCCTCTGTGCGGTCGACGCCGAGGTCGGCCCCGGCGACACCGTCGCCGTCCTCGGCACGGGGGTGATGGGGTTTCAGTGTGGCGCGCTGGCCTCGTCGTTCGGCGCCGAGGAGGTCTACGCCGTCGACGTCCGGGACCGGTCGCTCGGGATCGCCGCGGACTGCGGGCTCACCCCCGTCGACGCACGCGCGGTCGATCCGGTCGAGACGATCCGGGAGGCGACCGACGGCGTCGGTCCGGACGTCGTCTTCGAGGCCGTCGGCGGCGACCAGGACCACGCCAGCGAGGGCGAGGACCCGATCGCGTGGGCGTTCGACCTCGTCCGCCGGGGCGGGACGGTCGTCCAGGTCGGACACATCTCCGGGGAGCTCTCGGTGACCCCGCGGGTCGCCCGCTCGAAGGCGATCCGCTGGCTCAACCCGCGGAAGGGCGTCGTCCCGCTCTCCCCGCGGACGGACACGAGCGAGCTCGCGGCCCGGCGCGTCGCCTCGGGTGCGGTCCCCATCGGGGAGTACGTCACCCACGAGCTACCGGGCCTGGAGTCGTTCGAGGAGGCCGTCGAGATCACCGTAGAGAAGGGACGCCACGACGCCCTCGGCCCGGCACAGCTCGTCGTCGGCGACGGCTGACGGCGTCCCGGAAGACGGGATCCGCGTTCGGTCTCCGAGAGGGGGTCGAGCGCTACGTCACGTTCGGGGTCGGGTAGACGCCGCCGTTGACGTGGAGGACCTGTCCGGTGATAAACGAGGCGCGATCGGAGGCGAGAAAGCACGCCGCGTCGGCGACCTCCCGGACGGTTCCCTTCCGCCGAAGGGGGATCGCCTCAAGCAGCTCCTCCTCGCCGTCGATCGGTTCCTCGCGCTCGGTGTCGATCGGCCCCGGCGAGAGCCCGTTCACGCGGATTCCCTCCGGGCCGAGCTCGGAGGCCAGCTGACGAACCATCCCCTCGATACCCAGCTTGCTCGCGTAGGAGTGGCTCTTGCCCGACCGGCCGAGATACACCAGCGCACCGATGAGGTTCACCACCGAGCCCCCGCCGGCCGCGAGCATGTCCGGGACGACCCGCTGGGTCGTCAGGTACAGCCCCCTGACGTTGACCGCGAGCACCTCGTCTAAGTCCTCGGGCTCGACCTCGAGAAACGGCTTTTTCGGCCGGTAGGTGGCGTTGTTCACCAGCACGTCGATCGGACCGAGCTCCGCCCGAACGCCGTCGACGATCCGGTCGATGTCGGCGGGCTCGGCGAGGTCGCCGACCTCGACGGCACTCTCTCCCCCCGCCGATTCGACGCGCTCTGCGGTGGCGAGACAGCCCGCCTCGTCGCGTTTCGCGGTGATTCCGACGTCCGCGCCGGCCTCGGCCAGCGCGACCGCGGTAGCTTCCCCGACGTTGCGGCTCGCTCCGGTCACGAGCGCCGTCCGTCCATCGAGATCCATACCGGCCCGACGGCCGGGACCGAAAAGTACGTTCGGATGAGGCGAGGCTACTCCGGGCGCCCCTCGAGCAGGACGCCGTCCTCGACGATCGGCTCCCCGTCGAGGAGAACCGTCGGGCTGCGGAGGACGCCGTCTAAGTGGATGTCGCTTTTCAAGCTGCCACCCAGGGACTCGTTGTCGCCGATCGCGAAGTGGACGGTACCGGCGCGCTTTTTGTCCTCGGCCTGGTTGCCGATCAGCTTCGCGTTCGGGTTCGTTCCGATGGCGAACTCCGCGAGGTTGCCCGCGTTCTCGTCGTTCTCGTCGACGATCCGCCGGAGTTCCTCGGCCTGGTCGCCCCCGTCGATGGCGGAGACGAAGCCGTCTTTCACGTCGATGGTGAGCGGCTCGTCGAGCTGTCCCAGCGAGTCCATCGAGACGTCGATCACGATCGTCCCGTTCGCGGTGCCCTCGGCGGGGTGGGTCGGCGACTCCCCCGGCGGCAGCGTCGCGAAGCCGTACTCCTCGTGGAAGTAGCCGTCGAGGGAGAACGCCGAACAGCCCTCGACGCTGAACGTGACGTCGGTTCCCTGTTCGCTGGTCACGTGGACCTCGGAGGCGGCGTCGAGGACGTCCCGGACGGCCTCGGTTCGCCGGCGCAGCTCCTCGAAGTCGACGGTCATCGCGCCCTCGACCATCATCTCCTCGGTGACGCTACGGAGGACGCCGATCCGGGTACCGGCTTCCGCGGCCCGCAGACGCGAGCGGGTGTGGGTGATCGCGTGTGTCGTGCAGGTGAACGCGACGTCCGCCGCGACCATCGCCTCGGCGACCGCCTCGGGGGGCTCGTTGCCGTGGCTGTCGAGCAACGGCATCACCGCGACGATCGGCTCGGCGCCGACGCCGTTCGCGGCCCGGGCGATCGCCCGGGCGACACCCTCCTTTTTCGCGTCGGCGATCACCAGCACCTCCTCGTCGGGCCGGACGTCCAGACAGTCCTCGACGATGCCACTGGCCGCCCTGGCCATCTCGATATCGAGCATTTCGGTTCGGTTCGACGGCTGCGGACGGAATAAGGGTACCGGTAGCGCTGATGACGACGGCGCCCGCTCGCCTCACTCCGACCGGTAGTAGCCGGTGCCGTCCATCAACCGCCGCTGGGTCCGGTAGATCGTCACCGAACGCACCGACTCGCCGTCGACGTCGGCGGTGACGGCCATCGTCCCTTTCGGGTGGCCGAGGACGACCTCCTCGCCGTCGGTTTCGGCGACTGCGGCGGGGATCGTCCCGGGAAGCAACGCCGCGGCGGCGGTACAGGAGGCGCTCGTGACCGCGTAGACGGGGTGGAGGTTCCCCATGCTCATCACCCGGGCGGTCAGCGTCTGGTCGTCGGCGTCGACGGTGCCACCGGGGGTCGTCCCGTAGCTCGTCGGCGGGGCGACGAACGCGAGCTTCGGGTAGCCGGGGGACTCGACCGCCGCCCGTTCGGCGTCCTCGACGAGGCCGAGACGCTCACAGACGGTCGCGCGGATCCGCTCGATCCGTTCGAGCAGCTCCGGATCGTCGTCGACGTCGTCCGGGAGTTCGGCCCCGGTCAGCCCGAGGTCCTCGGCGTGGACGAACGCGACGGGCGTGGTGACGTCGACGACGCTGACGTCGATGCCCTCCCCGTCGACCTCGAGGTGCGTCGTCGGCTCGCCGAACGGGAACAGCGCGTCGGTGACCGCGCCCGCCGGCTCCCGAAAGGTGGTGTCGACGCGGGCACCGGTGCCGGGAACGCCGTGGACGACGAACTCCCCACGGGTGGCCGCCCGGCCGTCGACGAGCGGGACGGTCTGGTCGATCAGCGCGTCCGTGTTCGTGTTGTGAAGCGAGAGGGTGACCGCTTCGGCGTCGGAATCGACCTGGACCAGCCCCTCGTCGACGGCGAACGCGCCGATCGCGCAGGTGAGGTTGCCACAGTTGCCGCCGTAGTCGATCACCGGCTCGTCGACGGCTACCTGACCGAACGTGTAGGAGACGTCGACCCCGTCGCGCTCGCCCGGGCCGACGATCATCAGCTTCGAGGTCGTCGAGGTGGCGCCGCCGAGTCCGTCGATCTGTCGGTCGTCGGGGCTGCCGAAAAGCGAGAGGATCGCCTCGTCCCGGTCGGTCTCCGGGAGGGCGCTCTCGCGGACGAACACGCCCTTGCTCGTGCCGCCACGTACGATCGCACAGTCGATCGTCTCTTGATCCATGTCTCGGTCACTCGATTCGCCCGGTCCTAAGCGTTTCCCATTCCGTGCGGGCCGATCTTCCCCCGGGGAAGTCGACACACCCGTGAGGGGGCCACCACGCATTCGGCGATCTCGACGCGTCGATCGGGTGGTTCAGGAACGTATTAGTAGCCGGCTGAACGAGCCGGAGTATGGACTCCATCCAGGAGATGAAAGGCGCGAGTATCGTCGTCGAGACGTGTGCGGCCGTCCGGCCGGGCGAGGACGTGCTGGTCGTCACCGACTGGGAGGTCGCCGACGTCGCCGAGCGCGTCGCCGCCGCGGCCAACGAACGTGACGCGAACGTCACGATGGCCGCGATGGATCCCCGCGAGTACGACGGGAACGAGCCCGAGGAGAGCGTCGCGGCCGCGATGCTCGAGGCCGACGTCGTCATCACGCCGGTCCACCGATCGATCACCCACTCCTCGGCGGCGGCCGCCGCCACGGAGAACGGCGCCCGTCTGATCAGCATGGTGAAGTTCACGCCCGAACAGCTCACCACGGGCGGACTCTACGCCGACTACGAGGGGATGCGCCCCCACTGTGAGGAGATGGGTCGGAAGTTCTCGGAGGCGAGCGAGGCCCGGGTGACCTCTCCGCAGGGAACGGACGTCACCGTCGGCCTCGAGGGACGGGAGGGGAACGCCCATCCGGGAATCGCCGACGAGCCCGGCGAGTTCACCGCGCTCGTCCACATCGAGTCGAACATCGCCCCCGTCGAGGGCGAGACCGACGGGACGGTCGTCTTCGACGGCGCGATCCCGAACCTCGACATCGGCGTCCTCGAAGAACCCGTCGAGATGGAGATCGAAGACGGTGCCGTGACGTCGGTCTCCGGCGGGTCGGAGGCGGAGACGATCGAGCGGGTGTGGGCCGAACACGACGACCCCGCGGTGTACAACATCGCCCAGCTCGCGGTCGGTATGAACCCCGAGTGTCCGGAGTTCAACGGCTGGTTCTCCAACGACCACGGCCGATACGGCAACGTCCACTTCGGCATCGGCACGAGCAGCAACCTCGGCGGGACGACGCGAGCGCCGGTACACTTCGACGCGATGATGGCCGAGCCGACCCTCGAACTCGACGGCGAGGTCGTCCTCGAGGACGGCGAGTTCACCTTCTTCTGAGGCGTCCCCGGATCAGGGAACCACGATACAGCCGAGCGATCACGATCGCGGTTTAGCCAGTGGAAGCTTCGACGGCGTCGAAAACGGCGTCTCGTGGCCGGACGCTACTCCGA